>CADCWJ010000495.1 GCA_902806365.1 uncultured Thermomicrobiales bacterium | reverse complement strand
AGGGGAGACGCGATCATGATTTCCGTACGCCACCTGGCGGTCCGGACCGCTGACCTGTCCGCATCCCGGCGCTTTTACGAGGAGGGGCTCGGCTTGCGCTACCTCGGTCCGCGACCACCAAGTGAAGCCCTCAACCTTACCGACGGCGCGATCAACCTGACGCTGCTCCCGTACGATGGCCCTGCCCGATCTGCCATGCCAGAGGGAACGGAATTCGTCCACTTCGGCTTTGTGGTGGACGATCTAAGCGCCACCTACCGCCGCCTGATGGATCTCGGTGCGCACATCGTCAGTGAGGACATCAATCAGCGGCAGGCACTTTCCGGCGACGAACCCCAGAGCTCGTTCAAGGTGCTTGACCCGAACGGGATTGTGCTGGATGTGACGGCGCGCCCCGACGAGTGGCTCGTGCGCTAGACGGGCGAAGCGGCCCAGCGACGGAAGTCGTTGCGGGCACTCCGAAAGGATCATGGCGAACGCTCCGCCCAAGTGCCGGTATGGCCAAAATACACACGTGCCCGGCCCGTAATCGATGCTCGTGATCGGCACGCACCGTCCAAGGCAGGCGGCTGGATCTCAGCCGCGCAGTTGCACGGGGATCCCGGCGGACGGTGACGTCTTCCCGGCCAGGACATCGACCAGCGCGTGGAGCGTCACGGCGGGGTCACCAAAGGTGAGCAACGTATCGGACACGGTGCCGAAACACCCGGCGTCGTAGGGGCCACGCAGCGCAACGTGAACCATGCGCGCATCGGGGTCGGCTGCATCCATGATGCGACCCCCGATCTCCACCTGATACGGGAAGTCGGCGGCATCGCGGGTGAGCAGGACGATCGTACTCACCTTGCCCGCAGCATCCAGGGCGGTCTGGACCGTCTCGCCCGCCGGGGAGTGACTGACAGTGACGACCGCCGCGCCCGGGAGGAGACGAGCGACGCCGTCCCGGATGATCCCGCCCCGGTTGAACGGGTCCTCCGCTTCGCTCGATCGCAAGCGCTGGAAGTCCACAATCAGCGCCCGCTCGCTCGCGACGATCGGCTGGAACGACCCCTCGCCGGCGATGGCGATCGTGTTGGCGGCGATCCGCGTCGCCTCGGCACGCCATTCACCGGGCGCCGGTGCCAGCGGCGGGGTGACCTCGTCCATGCCGTAGGTCCGGCGAACCTCGTCAAGTCGCTGGATCGTTTGTCCGAACGCCTCGGGCGGAAGCAAGCCGTTCTCGATCACACTGGTCAGTGCGCGGTGCCGGATCACCTGCTTGTCGAGCGACTCGTTCGACTCCAGCACGTCTACTCCGGCCGCCTTGCATCGGACCGCGCTGTCTTCCAGTCCGTAGCGGTGGTCGATCGCGTCCATCGAGAGCGAGTCGGTGACGATCAGGCCGTCGAACCCAAGTTCACCGCGCAGGAGAACGGTCAGGATCGGCTTGGACAGGGTTGCCGGATGCTCGTCCAGCACGGGGAAGACGATGTGGCTGGTCATTATTGCCGGGACGCCAGCGGCGATAGTAGCCCGGTACGGAGCGAGTTCGATCTCATGAAGGCGGCTCAGCGGGTGGTCGATTACCGGCAACCCGAGATGGGAATCGATGCTCGTGTCACCGTGCCCCGGGAAATGCTTGACCGTCGCCATCACCCGCGCTTCGGCGAGCCCCCGCATCGTCGACAGTGCCCCGGCAGTCACCGATTCAACGGTGTCACCGAACGACCGGGTTCT
>CADCWJ010000494.1 GCA_902806365.1 uncultured Thermomicrobiales bacterium | reverse complement strand
GGTTTCTCCGGTGTCCAGAATTTTCCGACCGTCTGCCTCTACGATGGCCGGATGCGGGCGAACCTCGAAGAGACGGGGATGGGCTTCGGGCTCGAGGTCGACATGATCCGGACCGCCAGGCAGATGGACCTCTTCACCTCGCCCTACGCCGCCACGGTCGACGAGGCGGAACGGCTCGCCGACGCCGGTGCCGATATCGTCGTCGCCCACATGGGCCTCACCACGAGCGGGCTGATCGGGGCTGAATCGGCGATGACGATGGACGAGGCGGTGGCGAAGGTCCGCCTCATCCACGATGCCGCCAGGGCGACCCGCGACGACGTGATCGTGCTCTGCCACGGCGGCCCGATCGCCGAGCCGGAGGATGCGCAGTACGTCCTCGACCGGGTCCCGGGCGTGGCCGGGTTCTACGGCGCGTCGAGCATCGAGCGGCTCGCGACCGAGCGCGCGCTGGTGGACGCGACCAAGCGCTTCAAGGGGCTTACGTTCGCAAGTGCCTGAGCCGGTTGGCCGGCGTATGCTACGCCGTCGCGCCCTACCCATGTCATCCCGAGGGAGCGCAGCGACGAGAGCCTGGCCTGAGCGAAGCGCAGTGGAGTCGAATGGCGATCCTCCGGCGAAAGCGCGGAGCGCTGCAACCGGTCATAGGATCGGGGCGAAGCGCCTTCATTTTCCATGGACACATCTTCCGGGCCCTACGGTAGTAGTCCAGTGGCTCCTACCATTACCGGTCATCGAAAGGATCATCACCGTGAGTGACACCGGCAATCGACGAACCGGCTACATCGACCGGGCGGTGCTGCCCACCGACCAGCTCGACTGGGGCATCATCAAGTGGCTCGTCACACCTGATCAGCCGGGCGGCGCGAACCATACCCTGGGGGAGGTCGTGGTCCTGCCGGGCCGGGGTCATGATCGACATAACCATCCCGATGCCGAGGAGGTCCTTTATGTGCTCTCCGGGGTCGGCCTGCAGATGGTGGATGACGAGGAGCCTTACGAGGTCGGGGCCGGCGATGTCATCTATATCCCGAAGGGGATGTTCCACTCGACGATGAACACCGGCTGGGAGCCGATGCGGCTACTGGCCCTCTACAACCCCGGTGGCTCGGAAAAGGCGCTCCAGGAACTCCCCGATTTCCGACGGCTGGCCCCCGGCGAACCTCCCCGGCTCGGCTAGCCCGGCCGGGAGCGACGTGCTCGGGGGGTGTGGCGGGTGCATCGGCAAGTGCGACGATGGAAGGCATTGGTGGTGGCCAAGCCAGAGACAGCAGCCTGTGTGTTACGCCTGTCCACATGGTCTATCGCTGATCCCGGGTGGATGGTGCCGCCGCCAGGCGCTTGAAAAACGGGTGTCTCCCGGTTGACCGACCGCAAAGTCGTCGCCTCCGGCATTCGCTCTCGACCGTATGGGTACTCGGCACGACGCAGATGCGGATCGTCTTGCGCTGGACGGTGAGTCGTGGCCGCCGCGCTCAGCCAAGGACGACCAAGGAACCCGCGACCATCGAGAGCAGGATCAGCAGACCGGCGAGATCGGTCGCGATCTTGGCCCGCACCGTGTCGAACCGCTCTGGCTCAGGTTGCGTCCACTGGCGGCCCAGACGACCGGTCGCTCGCGCGCTGCCGGGACGCGTCCGCCCCCTTCCGACGATCTGATGTCCGCTCATCATGCCCGCGCTCCCATGTCAGCCGGGCCATCGCCACGCGCCCGTGTAAAACCCCGGCCCCATCAATCCTGACGCCGTTCGTCGGGATTATTAGCGTCGATAGCTCTCCGTGTCAAACGGCCAGGCTCTGGCCGGGAAAGGCTTCACCAGCGCGTAGTGCTTGACCACCATTCCTGCGAGGGGTATGCTGAGAACCATTGGTAATTGCGAATTATTATCATCAATTTCCCGGCATGGGCTCGTTATAACCGAGGACACCGACGCTCCTTTTCAGGAGGCTGGAGCCGGTCCGATCGCGAGGGAGCGGGGTGAGTTCGCTGAGACGGCTTTGGAACACGTTCTTCGGCTGGTACGAGCGGCACTACACGCTCAACGTCGGGGTGGCGGCCGGCCTCTTCCTGCTCCAGCTCGTCCACCTCTACTGGCTCTCGGCCGATGTCGTCGCCCAGCGCCTGACCGGCGAGAGCTACTGGGAGCCGACCGATATCGTTCGCTTCCTCATCCTGATCGTCGATTACACCGAGATTCCGGCCCTCATCGCGACCTCACTGATCTACATCAACGAGCTCCGGCGTGGCTGGAGCTGGCGCAACCTGCTCTTCCTCGTCTTCCTCAACTCGCAGTGGTTCCACATCTTCTGGATCACCGACGAGTTCGTCGTCGCCGAGTTCGGTGGCGAGGGCGGAACGGCCCTGCCTGGCTGGCTCGCCTGGGCCGCGATCCTGATCGATTACCTGGAGCTGCCCGTGATCGTCGACACACTCCGCCGCTTCATGGAGGCGCTGCGCGAGCGGCGCCTGGACGAGTTCCTGCGGGAAGATCTCGCGTGAGCACCGGCGTTCCCGTCCTGCTTCACGCCGGGGTGCCCGACAGCGGCTACCACTGGCTTACGCAGGCGCTCGTGGTCCTTCTGATCGCCGCTGCCTGCGTGCTCCTCGCCCGCTTGAGCGACCGGCGCCGGGCAAGGCGGCCCTCGGCGCCGGCTCCGCGCTCGAAGCGCACCGTTACCAGCCGGATCGCCCGCCGCTAGGTGCCGCGGACGCTTCGCGCCGCGCTCACCTGCACGCCCCGCCCGCCCGCTGACGTCAGAACGCGCCGCGACCCGGAAGAAGACGCGCTGTCGCGGCCTGCATGTCCTGCCACGCTCCACACCGGACCGTCCGGACCTTGCATAGCGCCACACGCATGGGGCGCAGACCGCGACGCTGACGAGCACGTCCAGGCTATGGTTCGACAACAAGGTTTAAGGGCCGTTACTGTCCCTGTATCGATCTTCCCGGCACACAGGTCGACCGAGCAACGTCGAATCGAGACAAGCTTCGTCTCGCTGTCCTTTTCCTTGGTCGGTGCCTGCCTGGCATTGCCGGAAGCGCCGCCAGGAGCTAGCCTTCTCCAGACTGTCGACACCGCCACCAGTCCGCATCGGCCCGACATCCGGCGTTGACCGGGCCACCGTCGCCGATCCGTCGCAGTCCCCGAAAGGCCCGCCGTGCGACTCCTCTGCGCCAGCGATCTCCACCTCGGTCGCCAGCCGGCCGGGCTTCCCGGCCACCTTGCGCTCGATCCCGCCCGCACCGCTACCTCCGCCGCCTGGGACGCGCTCGTCGATCTCGCCCGTGATGCCGATGTCGACGCCGTGCTCCTTGCCGGCAATGTGATCGACCGCGAGAACC
Organism: uncultured Thermomicrobiales bacterium; assembly: GCA_902806365.1. Taxonomy (GTDB): domain Bacteria; phylum Chloroflexota; class Chloroflexia; order Thermomicrobiales; family UBA6265; genus CADCWJ01. Next base: position 803 of record CADCWJ010000494.1, on the reverse strand, counting down.
GCTCGTTCGAGCCGCTCGGTCCGCTCGAACGGGGGCTGACCGTGCTCGCTCAAAACGGTATCCCCGTCTACGCCATCGCCGGCGACCATGATTTCGACGTCCTTCGCCGGATCGCCGACCACGACCCGGTTGCCCCCTTTCACGTGATCGGGCGCGACGGCCGCTGGGAGCAGGTCACGGTCGAGGCCAGCGGTGGCGAGACGATTACCGTTGTCGGCTGGTCCGCACCCGGGCCGGCCCACCCCGGAACGCCCTTCGTCGGGTTCACGCCGCCCCGGCAATCGGATGGCCCGGTGGTCGCCCTGCTTCACGCCAGCCTCATCGACGAGGATGACGAGGCGGGACCCGGAGACTACGCGCCGGTCACCCGTCACGATCTCGGCGGCTGGCCCGTGGACCTCTGGGTCATGGGGCACGGCCATTCGCCGCACTACGATACCGACGATGTCGTGCCGCTGCTCAAGCCGGGCTCGGGAAGCCCGCTGGATCGCCGGGAGCGGGGTCCCCACGGCGCCTGGATGGTGGACCTCGCCGAGACCGACGACGCACGCACGGTCGAGGCACGTCTCGTGCCGCTCGCCCCGGTTCGTTTCGCCGCCACCGAGCTCGACCTCACCGGCGTGGACGACCTCGCGGAGGTCGAATCGCGGATCATTGGCGCCGTTCACGAGGTGCTAAACGACGCGACCGGGGACGATCCCGGCGGTCACCTGATCTGCGTCAGTTGCGATCTGACGCTCAGGGGCCAGACCCCGTTGCATGCGCATATTCCCGGGCTGGTGGACGATCTTGCCCGTACCGTC
>CADCWJ010000493.1 GCA_902806365.1 uncultured Thermomicrobiales bacterium | reverse complement strand
TCGACGAGAAACCCCATCTGATTCGGTGAGTGACCCGGGAACGGCACGATCTCGACCGACACGCCGAGCACGTCCCGCCGTCCACCAACGAGGATCTCATAAACGTCGCAGCGTTCGGCGAGCAAAAACCTGTTCCGGAGCGCATCCACAGGGTCTGCACCACCATAGAGCAGAACGGGTTGCATCAGGGGGTGGCGCATCACCGCGTCCTCGAGATCTGGTGCGAAGACGAGCGCTCCCGTCCGTTTCACGACGAACGCGTGCGCGCCAAAATGATCGGCATGGGCGTGGGTCGTGAGAATCCCGGCGACCTCGGATCCCAATTCATTCCTGACCGCGCGCAACACCTTTCGTGCGGTCGTGTCGTTGAGCCCGGTATCGATCAAAAGGACGTTCTTGTCATCGATCCGGAGGATCCCGATGTTTGTACCGCCCGGTACGACTCCAACGCGGTCGGTCAGCGCCTCGTGCATGCGTGCCTGCTGTCCTTTCCACCGTTTTGCCTTGCGCGCCGCACTATAATCGCCGCGACCATTCGGCGGCGCCAATGAGAGGGCATCCTGCGTGAACCATATCGTTGCGGTGGAACAATTCGAGCGCCTCTGGGTCGAGCAGTTGTTCGTCGAGGCCGAGCGGATGCGATCGGTCTTCCGTGCGGAGCCGGTCCTGCCGCGGTATATTCTCGCGACCCTGTTCTACGAGCCGTCCACCCGGACCCGGCTCAGCTTTGAGTCGGCGATGCTGCGGCTCGGTGGGCAGGTGATATCTACGGAAAACGCCCGCGAATTCTCGTCTGCGATCAAGGGAGAATCGGTCGAGGATACGGTCCGCATCATCGCGGGCTACGCAGACGCCATCGTCATCCGGCATCACGAGCAGGGAGCCGCAATGCGCGCCGCCGCTGTCTCGCCGGTGCCCATCATCAACGGTGGAGACGGCCCTGGCGAACATCCCACTCAGGCACTGCTTGACTTCTACACGATCTGGTCGGAACTCGGCCAGCTCGACGACCTGACCGTGGCACTCGTCGGCGACCTCAGGTTTGGCCGGGCCGCTCGCTCCCTCGCGCTCCTGTTCCGGCTCACTCAGCGCTCCGAGCTGATCTTCGTCTCGCCAGAGGCCGTACCGATGGGCGCGGATGTCCGGCGGGCGCTCGACGCCGCCGGAGTCCGCTACCGGGACGAGCGGGATCTCGGCAAGGCGCTGGCTGTCTCCGATGTCGTCTACCAGACGCGCATCCAGAAAGAGCGGTTCGCTACCCAGGATGAGTATCGGCAGGCGAGGGGCATCTACACCATCGACCGTCAATCGCTCGATCTGCTCCCGGCGCGCGCGATCATCATGCATCCCCTCCCCCGCGTCGACGAGATCGCACCGGAAGTCGATGCCGATCCGAGGGCCGCCTATTTCCGCCAGGCAAGAAACGGCGTGTACGTCCGCATGGCTCTTCTCGCTCAGTTGCTTGCGCCCTCGAACGGGTAAGGGGGCTCGGGCCATCGATCTCCCCGGCAACCGATCCGGAGCGATCCCGGCGTCAACCTGTATTGAGCCGCATGGCGACATGACCCCTCGTGTCGCCGGGGCCCGTCGTCTCGGAGTCCCGTCAGCGTCGCCTGTGCATTGGCAGTGACTCAGGGCCTTGCCGGTGCAGCAGGCGCACGCGGTCCCAGCGCGCCTTTTCGGCGTTTCGTCGCTGGATCAGGCTCGACAGGCCCAGCCCGCCTACCAGGGCGCCGACCACCACCAGGACGTTAACGACTCCGAACAGGTCCGCCGACGCGGCCGCGAAGAAGATCGGCACGAATGCGACTGTGTTCGAGATCGTGAAGAACGTCCCGTACACGCGGGCCCTCACCGTCTCGTTCGAGCGTTCCTGAAGCATGGTCTGCGACGGCACGAGGATGAACGCGTTACAGATCCCCAGCAGCCCGGCCATCGCGGCCGCGATCACCGCTACGGACGTGACGGGAGCCGAACCAGGCCACACGCCATCCAGCATCCGGCGTGACAGTGCCAGCAGCAGAACCATCAGACCCGCCAGCGACAGGGCGGTATCGATCAGCCAATCTCGTCCGATCCGCCGGACTACCCGGGGCACGATCAGCACCCCGATCAGCACGCCAAACCCCGCCGGACCGACGACATACCCGATGTCTTCCTTGGGCAATCCGATCACCGCCGCAATGAACTCCGGCCCAAGCGCGGCTACCATCAGGAACGTCGTCGAGGCGAGCGTCAGATAGCCGATCGCGCGCATTAGCATCGGATCCTGGAGAATGAAGACAAGTCCCTCCTTGATGTCCGACCAGAGCCGTTCGATGACCGGGCGCGACCGCTCGGCTTCGGTCGCCGGCGTGACGGGTGTGGCCGGCAAGGTCATCACCAGCGCGGCGCAGGCAAGGTAGATGCCAATCGTGACCATGAACAGGGCGTCGATCCCGATAGCCTTGATCAGCACCGGCCCCACCGCCGCGAAACCAATGAGTTGCGCGGCGGTGAACGTCAGGTTGAAGAGAGCATTCGCGGAGAGCAGCTGGTTCCTGGGGGTGACGAGCGGGATCGTTGCGCCGAGCACCGGCGCGAAGAATTGACCGGCTATCCCGAACAGGAACGTCACGACGTAGTACGCCGCGAGAATCGTCTCGACGTGCCACCCGGGGCGAATGATCAGGAACAGGAACACCGCCCCGGCCCGGGCCAGGTTGAGCGTGGCCATCAACGCCCGCTTGTTCCAGCGGTCGGCAAGCACACCAGCGATTGGCCCGAAGAGCACCGCCGGCAGCGAGAACGCCAGGATCACGAGGCTGATCGCCGTGTTTGCCTGCGGGAGCTCGTTGATCTCGACGACTCCACGCACCCGCAGTAGGAGCGAGAAGTTGATCATGTTCTGCGCGGTTTGAGTGATTGCCTGGATGAGCCACAAACGGAGAAACGGACCGTTCCGGAGAACGGCCCGTATGGAATCCGGAGCATTCGCCTTGGCCGAGCTCGCCCCAGAGTTAAGCGCCATCAGTCGGGGAGCGCCGTCGAACGCGCCGCTGGAGGGGGCAGCGCGCTTTCTTTTGGACCTACACCTGGCCCGCGGCTGACGAACTGTTTGAGCCGCTTCTCCAACGTCCGCCGCGGCAGAAGCACTCGTCTGTCGCAGGTCAGGCAGCGAAGGCCGATGTCGGCTCCAACGCGCACGATGCGCCACTCGAAGGAACCGCACGGGTGAGGCTTGCGCAACCTCACGATATCATCCATGAAAAAGGGTATGGGTTCCTTCAGAGGCATGCCGGAACCATCCGCGTTGTAACGGCGATTAGAAGCCGGGTATCTTAATCCCACCAGTGAGGGCACTCATCTTCTCTTCGGATAGTGCTTGCGCCTTCTCCATCGCGTCCTGCACCGCTGTCACGATCAGGTCTTCGAGCATCTCGACATCCTCCGGGTCGACCGCCGATGGATCAATCTTGATCGACCGGAACTCACGCTGGCCCGTGACTTCGGCCTTGACCACTCCCCCGCCGGAGGATCCTTCGATGACGGTCTCGTCCAGCTCCTGCTGGATCTTCGCCATCCGGTTCTGCATCTGCTGAATCATCTTCATGTTTGGTTGCATGGAATACTTCTCCCTGATCGTCGACTGGAACGCCTGTAGTCGCTATCACCAGTGTTATCCAGCCCGCGACTCTCCGATCTCAGTATAGCCGCCGCTTTCGAACCGGCCGCTTATTGTCGCTCGGTTTTGCGCTTCCGCCCCAACCCGATCAGGTGCGTGCATGCTGTCCGCTCAACCGGACCGCACCATTCCCGTTGCTTGACCGCCGCGTGCGCGCAGGATCATGGCCTCGGCATTGGCGATGGCCCCGTCACTCAGCGGCACGCCGTCCAGCATCGCCGCCAGCTCGGCGACTCGCTCGTCATCGTCCAGGCCGTCGATGTTGGACACCGTCCGCTCGCGCCGTTCCTGCTTCGATATGCGGAAATGCGTGTCGGCGAACGCCGCGATCTGTGGCAGGTGCGTGACCACGATCACCTGATGGTTGTGCGACAGACCAGCCAGTTTCTGGCCGACAACCTGTCCCGACCGCCCACCGACCCCGACATCGATCTCGTCGAATACCAGCGTGGGCGTCGAATCGATCTCGGAGAGGATCGACTTGAGCGCGAGCATGATCCTCGCCGTTTCCCCGCCTGACGCGATGCGAGCCAGCGGCTTCAGCGCCTCGCCGGCGTTCGGGGCGATCAGGAACTCGATATCATCGACGCCACTCTCGTCGAAATGGACGGTCGCTGGCTCACCAGCCACATCCCAGCCGATTCCCGCCGGGTCGGCCCTGCGCCGTACCGCGATCTCCACCGATGCCCGGCCCATCTTCAGTTCAGCAATACTTCGTTCGATCTCGCGCGCCAGCGCGGTGGCGCACATCGTCCGTTTGCGGGAAAGCGTCGCGGCGGCGACCACCAAAAATTCTTCGGTGGAGCTGGCGTCGGCCTCCAGCGCTTCAAGGCTCTGCGCGCCGCTCGTGGCTTCCTCGATTTCCGCTCGCGCGGAGTCCCCGAACGCAACGATTTCCGCGATGGTCGCGCCGTACTTTCGTTTTAAGCCCTGGATCAGGCTCAGCCGGTCCTCGACTTCGGCCAGGCGGGCGGGATCGGCTTCGATCCGATCCAGATAGTCACGCAATTCCCGGCCGAGCTCTTCGCACAGCACGACCAACTCGGTCGCCCGTTCGTGAAGCGCCGAGCTCGTTGGATCGATACCGGCGAGGTCGGCGATCGCCTTTTCCACGGTCCGCAGCCGCGATGCCGCATTGCCATCAACATCGAGTGCGTCATCCCCGGAAAGGGCCATCGCCGCACGTGCCGCGTCGTCCCGGAGCCGGTCCGCATTAAGGAGCACGTCGCGCTCCTGGGTCAGTGCGACATCCTCCCCGGCTACCAGCTCCGCCGTCTCGATCTCCTCGGCCTGGAACCGGAGCAGATCCAGTCTGCGCTCCCGCTCTCGCGAATCCGAAGCCAGGGATTCCAGTTTCGATCGAACGTCCCGCAGGCGACGCGCGAGACGAGCTACTTCCCGTCGATCCCCTTCGACCCGCGCGTATCGATCGAGCAGCGAGCGTTGCTCGGTCGAGCGGAGAATCGCAAGATGGTCCGATTGTCCGTGGATGTCCACCAGCATCTCACCGATAGCGGCGAGCTGGCCGGCGGTTGTGGTGCGACCGTTGATGCGCGCGATCGATCGACCGGTGCTCTGGATCTCACGCGCGAAGATCAGCACCTTCTCATCATCGAGATCGATCCCCGCGTCGTCGAGCGCCTGGACGAGCTCGTTCAGGGGAGTATCGCCAACAAAGAAGACCGCCTCGACCCGGGTCGATTTCGCGCCCGTTCGTACGAGATCGGTGCTGACCCGGCTTCCGAGGACTGCCGCCAACGCATCCAGCAGAATCGATTTGCCGGCTCCCGTCTCCCCGGTGATCACGTTCATGCCCGGACCGAACTGCATGACCGCCCGGTCGATGATCGCGAAATCGACAATGGATAGCTCTTGGAGCATGGGACACGATACCTGCATGCGGCGATGTCAGAACGAGGTCAGATGGAGCATACCACCCGACCTCGTTCGTATCGCCTTTACGTTCGCTGGTTGCGAGGCGCCTACACCAGTTGCTCCAGCACCAACGGGGGCCGGATCGGGAGGGAGGTTACGCGGGCTCCAGTTGCGTCCCGGATCGCGTTGGCGATCGTTGCGGCGCCCGGGATCGCTGGCGGCTCGCCAACTCCCTTCGCACCATACGGACCAGCATCCGCCGCCACCTCGACGAGGATGACATCGATCGGCGGAACCATGTGGGCCCGCGGCAACGCGTAGTCCATCAGGTTCGATGCGTCAGGCTGGCCGTCGTCGCCATATCCGATTCCTTCGTAGAGCGCCCAACCGATGCCTTGGGCCACGCCGCCGTGAATTTGCCCTTCGACGGAGGCCGGGTTGATCGCGAAGCCGACATCCTGGGCGGCGACATAGTTGAGCACCGCGACCTCGCCCGTCAGCTCATCGACCGAGACTTCGGCGAGGTGCGCCGCGAACCCTGGTGCACTCTGCGTGATACCCGACCCTCCCCGGCCGAGCACCGGCTGGAACCCGCCCGACATCGACATGCTGAGGCCGGCGATCTCCTTGAGCGTCACCGCCGACCCCGGAACTCCCTTCACCCGGACCGAACCATCAACCAGCTCGAGATCTTCGGCGAACGCTTCGAGATGCTGTGCTGCAATGCTCTTGATTTGATCGACGGCATCCCGTGCGGCATTCGCAACCGCCGGCCCGACCGT
>CADCWJ010000492.1 GCA_902806365.1 uncultured Thermomicrobiales bacterium | reverse complement strand
GGTCGCGATATCGAAGACCGATAGGCCGGGCAGTCGCCCCGGAGCGACCTGAACGGGTCGATGCGTCGCCGGCATCAGGGTGCATTTCTCAAGCGACGATCACTGCCACGACCGCGATCTCGATCACCGCCATGATCACGGCGCCGCAGGCCGGACGGACGTTCGCCTCCTGCTATGCCACCTTCTGCTCGAGGGCGAGGAGCGGGATCTTGCGGGTGGTGTTTCGTTGGTACTCCGCAAATCCGGGCATGACCTGGACCAGTGCGCGCCAGACGTCGTCGTGCTCGGCGCCGTGGAGCTCTTCTGCAGTAACCTGCTCGGTACCGATGCCCGGCGCGCTGCTCGTTGCGCTGCTCGACGCGCTGCTTATCTCGATCGTGACATCGGGGTTTGCCTTGAGGTTGTGATACCAGGCAGGGTGCTTCGGTGCTCCCCCGGCCGAAGCGACGATGTAGCGGAGTCCCTGGTAGGGAAAATAGACCAGCGGAGTGACACGCTCCTTCCCGCTCTTCGCACCGATCGAGTGCAGGATGAGCATCGTGGCGCCCGCGAATGGGCCACCGACCCTGCCGACGTTCTCCCGGAACTCTCTGATCACCCGTGCGTTGAAATCGACCCTGGCCGCCATATCTGAACCTCCCTGGTGCGTGTACTGAAACCCTGAAACATCGCTGGCTCCAGACTAGGGCTCAGGGATCTCGAATGTGCCCGGGGAACCTGCCCATTCGGGTTGGTCTGGACAGTGCCTAGGGCGAGGGCGCCGTCGATCGCGCGGTCACGGCCCGGCCGGGGACCCGGCGCGATAGAGAGGGGAGGACTCATGGGGCTGGTGCTCCGCTCACATCCGGCCGTGCCCGCCACGGCGGGAATCGACTACTCCAGGGGGTATGGTCCGTCGGCGAACACCTCGGCATGGTATCCCTTGGACCCCACCTGCCTGGCCAGGTGACTCTGTACGCTGTCGTTGGCTCTCAGGCGGTCGATGAGGAAGCCGAAGTCGTATCGTGGTTGCCAGCCCAGCTCCGTTCGAGCACGTTCGTTGACGTACACCCGGTCGATGGCCGGAGCCATTGTCCAGCCGC
>CADCWJ010000491.1 GCA_902806365.1 uncultured Thermomicrobiales bacterium | reverse complement strand
TGCAAACCATGTCGGGTCGGGATGAGGCTGTTCTTCCATACCCGCTGCAGAATGCGGCAACCCGACCGCTGCGGTCCGAGGCTGCGGTTCGCGGTGACGCCCGGCTGCTGTCGCTCTGGGCGGGCCAAGGGGCAGCCTTGGCACGTGATCTTTCCGCGACCGATCTTGTGCATCAGCTCGTTGAAGAGGCAGCAGTGATTCGCGCGGGACTGCGGTACTGATGCCGAGCCGATGGGACATGGTCCGTAATGGACTGGCTACACGAGATCGCACGCCGTGTCCATCAAAGGGGAGCATTGTCCGGCGTCGCTAGCGTGTTCGTCCACACGCCATAGAGTGATGGTGGGCGGCGTGAGGAGTTCGGTTTCCGTGACAAAGTGGCGGTCACGCGCGCCAATCGATCGAGAATTGCCGTTAGTGAGGTCGTCGGTCCTGGATCGGGATTGTGCGCTTGAGTGATTCCGAACGGCGAAACGGTCGGGTGAACCCGTAACGGAAGCGAGAGATGCGAGCGGCGCGGTACGAGTGGAAGGGTCCTGTCCATGACGTGCTCGTGGTCGGTGAGATGCCCCACCGCCGGGGCGGAGCCGACCGAAGGGGCGCGGTGCGGAGGCGACCGGTGAAACCCATCAGTGGCAAGGGGATGTGCCTTTCGGATCGCGGGACGGATCAGGAGTGACGAAACCGGCTTAACGCGACGAGCGTGGCGAAGGTCAGCACGCCGATGACCAGGCCGCCGAGCACGTCGCCCCAGGCCAGACCATCGCGCCCGGCCCAGAAGATGACAAGCGCCACGGTAACGACGACGGCGAGCGCCATCATGCTCCGCCAGGTGGCCGGCTCACGCGTCCGGTCAGGCGGCATCATCGCACCTGCCTGACTGTCGCCATCGGACCTCGCTTCCGGTGCCGACCGGACGGACGGCCCGTGCGACCGCGAACCTGCCACAGACGCACGCGCGGCGCGGCCGCGGGAAGAGAAACGTGGGACCAGCCAACCGGCTACACTCCATCACCGGGTTCGGTCTGCTTGCGGCGGTAGACCTTGTGCCAGCCACGCTTGCCGCAATTCGAGCAGCGGCCCCACGTCCACTTGTTCCCCTTCGCCTTCCAGCGGATCCCGCCCAGCTCCCAGATCGAACGCTCGAAGCCGCACGATCGGCAGCGCACCATCCACTCCCGCGATTCGGCTTCCATCGCGGCGGCCGTGGACGGCGACACGAACCGGCCGATTAGCTGCTGGGTTCGGCTCCTGGCCATCACGTCGCCTTTCCGGCTGACCCTGTTGGGCCGAGCATCGTTCGCGCGGACCGTCGTCCGTCGACGTGCGAACGAACGGCGCCGCCGCGGTGACCCGTCGGCTTATTCACGAGATATCGTTGACGCTACGCTACCCCTGTCCGTGCCCGAAGGCAACAGGCGGCCTGCCGGGAGCCCTGCAGTCGCCCGCTTGCACGGCCTCCATGCGACAACGGTCCATTGCCGCGCTCGATCGTTGAATCTGTCCACAGTCGGTTGCGCGTCCGCAACGACCGCGAAACTGAGTGCACTCGCGCCGAAGCATCGCGGACCGCAGACGACCGGGAACGGTCCCCGCCCCGCGACCGCCCAGCCCCGGACGAAAGGCCGTAGTCCGAGATCGAAGCCCTGGGCGACGACGCCGGGGTGAACGGGGACGGGGCACCGAACCGTCACAGCCGGTCGCGCAGGAACGCGATGACCTCGGCGCGCATCGCGGCCGTTTCCTGATGACCGCAGGCGTGGCGGGAGAGCGTCCATGCCTCCGGAGCGCCAGCGGCCTCGTAGACGGCGCGCAGCTCGCGGTCGATCCGGTCGAGCCCGGCGGGCGGAGTCAGGCGGTCGAAGATGCCGGCGAGGCTCAGATGCGCACGGGGCGCGATCAGGGCATTGATCTGTGCCGTCGAAAACTGCTTGAGCAGACCTGGAACGTAATAGTAAATTCCGTGCTCTTCGAGGCCCCGGCTCGCGATCAGGGCGTCGAAGTCGGTGAGACAGCACAGGTCGATGCAGACCTTGACCCTTGTATCGAGTGCCGCCACCCACCAGGCCATCGTGCTGCCCATCGAGAGCCCGAGCGTGCCGATCCGGGCGGCGTCGACATCCGGTCGGCTGACCAGGTAGTCGAGCGCCCGCAGGCTGTCGTAGACCATCATTCCCCACATCACCTGCCCGGACCAGAGCATCTCCCGGAAGATCTCCCCTTCGCTGCGTCCCCGGCGCTCGCCGAACGCCCAGGCATCGATGCAGAGCGCGGCGTAGCCGAGCCCGGTCAGCACGTCCGCATAGGGTGGCTCCTGAAGCGCGGAGCGACCGTGGAGCAGCTCATCCTTGCCGAGCGCGTAGTCGCCGCCGTGGGCGTGGTTGTAGAGGAGGACGGGGAGAGGTCCCGTCCCGTCCTTCGGCCGCACGAAATGGGCTGGAACCGGCTCGATGCCGTTCAGGTCCAGGAACAGCGTTTCCACCATGAAGCGCTCGTGTTCCTCCTGACGGATGAGCCGGACGCCCAGTGGTCGCGATCGTGGCGGGAGATCGCCAAGCAGGGCGTAGAGGTCCCGGCGGAGTTCCGTCGCGGCCGTTTCCATGATCGCAAGTCCTTTCTTCCGGATGGCTCTCCCGCAAAGGCCGGGCGCTCCCCCGATGGTACCGCCGCCGGGTCCTGGCGATCGCCCTTCATCAAGCTGAGCAGGGCAAGGGAATTGATCCGAGTTTCCTCGTTGTTGCCCCAGACCAGACGGGTGGCGACGGACGTGGGGGAGTGGTGAACGGTTTCCCGGCTCGGGGCGGGTGTTTCAGCGGGGTAGGGGCTTTGGGTCGAGTATCCTTATGGAGACATGACTCAGACCCTCGCGGTGACTCCCACCATCACCCAGCAACCCCTGACGATCACCGGCCTGACCAAGCGGTTCGGCACCCGCCCGGTCGTCCGCGATCTCGATCTCGAGCTCGATCATGACGATTTCGTCGCCCTGCTCGGCCCCAGCGGCTGCGGCAAGACGACCACCCTGCGCCTGATCGCCGGGTTCGAGCAACCGGACGCCGGGACGATCGAGATCGGCGGCCAGGTCGTCGTCGGCCGTGGCGTCTTCGTTCAGCCCGAGCGGCGGCGGGTCGGGATGGTGTTTCAGGACCATGCCCTCTTTCCACACCTGACCGTGAGCCAGAACGTCGCCTTTGGGTTAGGGCGGGGCCGCCAGCGGGCGCTCCGGGTCGCGGAGTGCCTGGAGCTGGTCGGACTCGGCGGCTACGGCGAGCGGCTCCCGCACCAACTCTCCGGCGGGCAGCAGCAGCGGGTGGCGCTGGCCCGCGCGCTCGCCCCCCGGCCGGACATCCTGCTGCTCGACGAGCCCTTCTCCAATCTCGATCCCAGCCTTCGGGTGCAGGTCCGGGCCGATGTCCGCGCGATCCTGAAGGCCGCGCAGACGACCGCGATCCTGGTCACCCACGATCAGGAGGAGGCGCTCAGCCTTGCCGACCGGATGGCGATGATGCTCGACGGCACGATCGTGCAGACCGGGCGGCCCGAGGATCTCTATCATCGCCCGGCGACGCGCGCGGTCGCCACGTTCATCGGCGACGCCCAGTTCCTGCCGGGTACGGTGGATGGCGACACGGTGGTGACCGCGCTCGGAGCATCACCGGCCGCGACGGCCGGTAACGGGCCGGTCGACGCGCTGGTCCGCCCCGAGATGATCGTGCTGACGCCGGACACCGACGAGGGCACGAGCGCGCCGGCCGCCGCGCGCGGCGGCGCGCGCGGCGGCGTGCCGGGCCGGATCGTGAGCCGCCAGTTCTACGGGCACGACCAGGTGATCACGATCGAGCTTGGCGGGGGCGAGATGATCGAGGCGCGGGTGGGGGGGCATTATCCGGTCTTCCCTGGCTCGCGGGTCCGCCTCAGCATACGAGGGGTCGTCCAGACCTTTCCGCGCGGATGAGCCAGTCGCCGGGGCGCTGCCCGGTGGCACGGCTCCCGGCGTGTACGCTATAGTCGCGGACGGGGATGGCGCTGCGACAGGCGTGTTCGTACGCGCATGTAGGGCCTCGGTCGGCTCCTGCACCAGGCAATTTTGCATGTAACGATCCAGGGGCGGTGGGTGGCAGACGTAGCTGACGTCAGGGTCAGGGACGACGTGAGCGTTGCG
>CADCWJ010000490.1 GCA_902806365.1 uncultured Thermomicrobiales bacterium | reverse complement strand
CGTAGGGAGCACTCTCCGGCTACGTAGACGCGGACGGTGCCTGAGGTTGCTCTCCTGGCGGAACCGGGCAAACCCGACGTCACCGGAGATCGCCCGTCGTGTAATGCCCGCAGGCAGCGCCGTTGGCGGCCAGCATGAATCACACGACCGGCGGGCCGCTGGGTCCGCCTCGCCGCCGTGTGGCTCCGCACGAGCGGCCCAACCCGGAAGCCGGCAACGAGGGATCGCCCAATGAAGGTCACCCGCCCGAGCAATGAGGCCGAGATGATCGCCGAGTTCCTCCGCCAGGAGTACGCCTCGCGTGACCGCTACGGCGCCCGGCTCGATGCCTGTCTCGACGCCGAAGGGGTGCACGACCGGCTCATCACCGAACCGGACCTGGCCAACCACGACGACAACGCCGCGCGGCGCCGTCTCTTTGGGCGCTATCGTGGGTATGGCACGGACGAACCGTCGTATCTGACCGGCTTCCCGACCGAGGGAGTTGACTGGTTCTGGGCGGGACTGGGCCGGGATGACGTGCTCGGCGTGCGCTACATCCGCTACAGCTACTGGACCGCGCTCTCCGCGGGCACCCGCTCACCGGCGGTCGCCGCCGAACGCATCCACGCCGGGACCGAGGTGTACGGGGTCAGCAACGCGGGATTTCTCGACCTCGCCGAACGGCTGCGGGAGGGACTCCGGGTGCCGCCGCTGATCCTGGTCACGGCGCGGCCCCTAACGCCGGATGCGGACGGCCTCGTCGTGCTGGAAGGGCATGCCCGGCTCACGGCCTACGCGCTGGCGCCGGAGGCGATCCCCGCCGAGCTGGACGTTCTCCTCGGCACATCCCCGGCGATCGCCCGCTGGGACGAGTACTGATCCTGCCCCGGCGGACCACTCCTTGGTGGAGGACGGCAGCGGTCCTACGTAAGCAATCCATATGTCCTCGCGGGTCATCGAATACGTGATGTCACCGATGTGTTCGCATGTCTCCAGTTCAATAATGGACATAACGCCAACGTGGAAACTCGGTAACTAGCCGCAAGGAGTGACTATGGACAGAAATCGCTTGCCTCCCCAAACAATGATGCTCATTGCCTGCGTCTTCCTGTCCACCTTCGTCCTGACCTGGCGGGATGCCGGAGCGCAGAATGGATTCGTTCCTGCAGGCGACAGCAGCGCGACTCCAGGAGCGGCGGAGGCGCCGAGCGGGAGCAATCCGCTGATGATCGCGGGCGAGTCCGCTGCCGCCGACCAGGCCGAGGCTTGCCGAACGTTCGGCGGCACGGTAACCATGATCGATCAACCAGCGACGGCCACTCTCGACATCCAATGCACGGGAGGGATTCTCGACGGAATGGTCTGCCAAAACGGCAACGATGGCTCGATCTGCGACTCGTACCGCGAAGCGACAACTCCGCGAGAGGATCCGAACGCTCCGCCCATCGGCGGGATCGTGTTCGTCGAGCCGGTGTCACTGGACGACGTCGACCACGTCACCGGTGACGGCGTGGTGCCGGACGTAGCCGAGGACCCAACCGGGATCGATACGGTGGTCATCGCCAATCAGGTCGGCGACCCTGTCGCGACGGGAACGTCGGCGGCCCAATTGTGCGGTGCATTTGGCGGCACGCCAATCGTGAACCAGCCCCGAACGGTGGGAGGTGGTCTGGAATCCGTCACCGTCGTTTGCGACGGTGGCATGCTGGACCGCATGGTCTGTGGTCATGAGGTGGGATCATCCCCGTTTTGCTACCGGGCGCGGGTTGGTCAGGAGGAGGATGCGCGAGTCGCTCCTGGCAGTGGGATCGAGGTCGTTCCCGAGGAACCAGGTACCGTTGGCGGAGACATCGGCCCAGCGCCGAGCGTGGCCGAGGAGCCGGCCGGGATCGATACGGTGGTCATCGCCAATCAGGTTGGTCACCCCGTCGACCTTGCTGCCATGCAGATGGCAATGTGCCGCCTGGCTGGCGGCACGGCAACGACTGCCGAGCCCGTCCGGACGACAGCCCAGGGATTGAGCCAAAATGTTGGGTGCAAGGGTGGGCTGTTGGACGGAATGATCTGCGCCAATACGTCGACCTATTCGGTTTGCATCTTTATCGGCATTGCGCCGGAGGAACCGCGCGTCACGCCCTCCGCCGGGATTGACGTCGAACCGGCGGCGCCAACTGCCGAGTCCATCCCGACCTCGGCACCGGCACTGCCAACCGCTCCGGCGCCGGAGGTGCCCCCGATGCCGACGGCTGGCGCGACGGCAACGCCTCCGGAGCCAACCGCGAGCACGGAAGACCCGCCCGTTTTGCCGACCGTGCCTACGGACGACGACACGGTGCCACCGGGCGAGGCCGAGGACCCAACCCAGATCGAGCCAACTCCAACCGAGGTAGTCCTGCAATAGAGCCGACCCATGCGGCAGGTGAGATGCGAACGTGTCTCACCTGCCGCATGGGTCTAGTTTCCCCGTTTGGCTGAGCGCCAGGCATCGAGCAGGTTCAAGATGAACGTCACCGCCCACAGTCCAAGCAAGCCCGGCTGGACTTGTTCAGGTCCGATCCGCGTTTCCTTCATTCCCAGCACGTTGCGGACGATCCAGGTGTTCAGACCGCTTGCCGTGCTCAGCGCGAGCCCGGTTACACCGAATGCCACGGCCTTCGCCGGCTGCCGGTTGTACGCCTGCCCGAACCCCTCCACGATGCTCGATAGTCCTACCGCCACGCCGGCCGAGCTGGGAGGCGGTCCCTTTCGGCTTCTCATGATCGCCAACCTTTCCACTCCCCGTATGTGTCGGGGGTGCGACTTCTCCGGAGCCGTGGTCACAGTGACCCACGGGCCTGGGATCCGTCCGGGAATGCAGCACCCGTGCCACGTGACCCAGGCGCTCGACCCGCAACGAGCGTGGATCGCCCGGGGTACGAGGGTGATGTCCCTGGAGACGCCCGTTTGGGCTGCCGGGGACGCCTCCGGCGCAATGTCGCGATCGCCCTGGGGAGGGCAGGTTTATTGCCGTCAGTGCGCTCGGCACGGGGCCTCGTCCTGGAATACGATGCATTCTCGATCCTGCCGGTAGCTCATGTCATCGCCGTGAACCAGGGGAAGGACGCAACGGCTTGGATGAGGTCACGCATGTGCTCCATGACGCCGGTTTCGGTGATGGCTGGCATGTGACGCCCCCGACGCATGGCTCGACAGGGCGTGCGTTCGTGGCCCGGCGCGGCGATGAGGCAGTGTTCGTCAAGCTGGTCTCCGCCCATGCCGCCCAGGGATATCTGGCTGCCCTTGGTGTGACGCCGCCAATCATCACGCATGGTCAGGACTTTACGATCTCCCGGTATGTCGAAGGGGTCGTCCCGGATCGGACCTGGATGCGGGACAATGCCGCCCTCGTCATCGATCTGCTCACCGTCGTGCAGCGGGATAAACAGCTAAGACAACTGCTCGCGGCGACCGCACCGGTTGCCTCGCTCGGAGAGCACCTCGCCGCCGTCGTTGCCCGGCTGATCGAGCGGGCGACACGGGCGTCGGCCCCGGCGTTCCAGTCATCCAGGATCGAAACGGCCCTGGAATGCCTGCGGTTGGCCGACCATGCCGTCGAGGGCGTGCCCTTGGTGCCGACGCACACCGATCCAAGCCCGCCCAACGTGCTCGTCTCACCGGAGCGGACGTATCTGGTGGACTGGGACGGGATCAGGCTCTCCGATCCGCTGCGGGATGTCGGGTTGATCCTGTGGTGGTTCGTCCCGCCAGAGCGGTGGCAGGCGATGTTGCGACGGTTCTGGTTGCCGGAGGCGGCGGCGGTCGATCGCGTGTACTGGTGGGCAGCGGTCGGCTCGTTTCGGGTTGCGCTGTGGATCGACCGGCAGGCTCCCGATGACCCATCCATCCACTCGTTTATGGAGGATTTCATTGCCGCCGCCCACGGCCTCCCCAACCCCAGGCGCCTCATTCCATAGGGTGCCGCAAGCCGGTCGTGCGCAAGCGGGACTCCCGGTGGATTGGGAACGTGGGCGGATCGGGTCGAGGGGATAATCAGACGGCGAGGACGGCCAGCCCGCCGGTGCGTTGAGTGCTGATTGCCGGTTGCGCCTGGTGTCTGGTATCGTCCCGGTATCCACAATGCTAAGGAGGACGCGGAGGTGGCACGAGGCAGAACGCGGAGAATGTTCCAGGCACGCCGGACGATTGCGACCCTGGTCGCGTTCGTGGCCTGCCTGCTCCAGGGGCTGATCGCCTTCGGCAGCCTCAAGGCCCAGGCATGGTCGCTCGATGACAGCAGGCAGGGGGTCGTCGTGATCGTGCTGATGGCGTTCATCCTGTTCGCGATGGTGCTGGCGTCGATCGCGATGCTGGTCTCCCCCGAAACCTCCGCCTACGCCGGCATGATCGCGGTCGGCCTGGCGCTCGTGGTGGTGCTGGTGGCCGCGCCCGGCACCGCCAGCGAACTGTTCTCGCAGTCGTTCACCGACGCCGCGTTCTTCCTTGCCGCGCCGGTCACGGTCCTGGGGCTCGGGGTGCTGCTGACGAACGTGGAGGGTGGTCACCTTTTCTGATCCCCGGCACGGGTCCTCCCCTGCTCGGACACCACGGGGAGAGACCATGCGGACTCGCGAGAGCGCCCGCGTGGTGTTGCTCAACGAGCGGAACGAACTCTGCCTGTTTTGCCACGAGCGAGACGGCGAGCGCTACTGGATCATCCCGGGCGGGGGTGTCGAGCCCGGCGAGACATGGGAGCAGGCCGCGATCCGGGAACTGGCGGAGGAGACCGGTCTTCGCCATGTTACGCTCGGCCCCTGCGTCTGGACCCGCGAGAAGGAGGCCGAGCTCGGGGGAGCATGGATGCGGGGCGTCGAGCGGTATTTCCTTGCCCGCGTCTCCGGCGTGGAGGTCACGAACGCGCACCAGCTCGACCACGAACGGGAGGCCTACGCGGAGGCCCGGTGGTGGACGCTCGCGGCGCTCCGGGCATCGGACGAGACCTTCTACCCGGAAGGGCTGCCCGCCCTCATCGCGCCGCTGATCGCGGGCGTCATCCCGCCGGCACCCGTCCACCTCATCCGATAAGCGGAGCGCGTGCTACGCCGACGCTCCGGTGTAGTGCTTCAGCCCGAACCGCCAGAACCACCGCGCCGCCAGCGTAAACGCTACCGCCAGCAGGACCGACCCGAGCATCGTCAGGGTCGTCAGCCGCCCGGTCAGGCTTTGGGCCGGGATCGTGACCGCGAACGCGACCGGTACCAGGAAGGTCAGCGAGACCCGCAGCCAGCCAGGGTAGATCGTGATCGGCCAGGCTCCGGCATTGCCGAACATCGTCTCGAAGATGACCAGGATGTTGTCCAGCCGCACGAACCAGAAGGCAAGGGTCGAGAGCATCAGCAGGAACGAGTAGATGATCACCGTGCCGGCGATCAGGACCAGCGCGAACAGGAGTGCGTCTCCGATCGAGACGGCGCTTCCCAGCCGCACCAGCGACACGATCAGGACGCCGAGCCCGACGACGATGTTCGCGCTTGATGCAATGTTGACCTGCGCCACGCTCGCCAGCACCTGTGAATCGGCCGG
>CADCWJ010000489.1 GCA_902806365.1 uncultured Thermomicrobiales bacterium | reverse complement strand
TTCGAAGAGCTGGAGATACAGGCCGGTCCCTTGCCGGGTTCTCTCCAGCTTGTCTCTGCATTGCCAAGGGCCAGTGTCACCCTTGGGGGCAGAAAATCCTTGATCGACGAAACCAGCCGGGCGGAGGTGTCGGTGAGTATTGACACCAGCCTGGTGACTGGACCAGGGAGTTTCACGGTTCCCGTCGTCGTTGACGCACCCGACGCCAGCGACAAGTCGGTGGAGCCGTCAACGGTCAACATTCAGGTCGATCAACGGGTGACCAGGGTCTTCCCGCTTACACTCCAGAACATTTCCGAACCGGATGCGTCGCGGAGAGTCGATGATGTTGTTCCCGAAGTTTCTCAGGTGACGGTGTCTGGACCGTCGTCCGCGATCAATCGCGTTGCCGAGATCGTCCTTCCGGTCTCGGTGGGCGAGGAAATTTCCGACTTCGAGGCGCTTTTCTCACCGTATGCCGCCGACGCCTCTCGTCAGCAGATTACGGAGATCGAGATTCTCCCCTCCCAGATCCGGACCAACGTCAGCGTGCAGACCCGCGGCAAGAGTGTCTCCGTCATTCCCGATGTCGTTGGCGTGCCCGCGCCGGGTTGGACGATCACCGACCGGCGTGCCGATCCCGACACGGTCGTGGTTGATGGCCCGCCGGACGCACTGGAAGACCTGCTCTTCGTCAACACCGAGCCTGTGGACGTGACCAATGCCACCAATTCAGTCGGTGTCGAGGTCGGCATTGCCGACCTTCCCGAAGGAGTCTCCGTGATCGATCCGGTTGAAGGGTTGATCGATGTTCGCGTCGCGCTCGTGGATTCGTCGATCTCAACCCAGACCCTGGCTTCGCTGCCAGTAGTCGCGATCGGCACGGAGGACGGATTGACAGCCACGATCTCACCGCCAACGATCGCGATCGATGTCACGGCTCCGATCGCTATGCTGCAGGACATGACTCCGGAAGATGTGACTGCCGTCGTGGACCTGAGCGGGTTGGGGGCGGGAACCCATATGCTGCGGCCCGTCGTGACCGTCCCTCCGGGAGCAAGCTGGCTCAACAGTGATCCCGACACGGTTCAGGTCACGATCACGTCGGCCGGAGCCGGGTCCAGCACACCTGTCGCCTCCCCGGCGAATGGCTCGCCCGCGGCCGGGGTCACTCGATCCTTCCGTCCGGGCTCTGCTCCTTAACCGGCAACCGGATGCCCTCCAGGAGGACATCCGGTTAGCTGCTTGCAAGCACACGCATCGGGTCAAGCGTCCGTCATTGCGCCCTCGTCCGGACCATTGCCGCCGCTGGCGATGGAAAATTCCATGTCGTGGGCGAGCAGGACCGCTTCCGCTACTTCCTTCATGGACTTCCGGGCGTCCATGCTGGTCTTGCGAATCCGATGAAAGGCCTCGGATTCACTCAAGCCATGGACTTCCATCAGCACGCCTTTGGCTCGCTCGATCACCTTTCGGGTTTCGAGCGCATCGCGCAGATCTCCAACCTCACGCTCCAAGGTCCGGAACTCGTTGAAGCGCGCCCGCGAGAGCTCGATCACCGGCATCAGCTCGGCCTCACGGAACGGTTTGACGACGTATCCGACGACTCCTGCGTCCCGCGCCCGTTCGACAAGCGCCTGATCCGAGTAAGCGGTGAGGAGAACGACCGGGGCGATTCGCTCGCGGGTCAGTTCTTCCGCGGCCGCAATCCCGTCGAGCCCCGGCATTTTAATGTCCATGATCAGGAGATCGGGACGGAGGCTTCTCGCCAACTCCATGGCGGAGCGCCCCTCGGACGCTTCTCCGATGACGTCATACCCCAGATGGGTCAGCATCTCGCGCAGATCGAGACGGATCAACGATTCATCATCGGCAATGATGATGCGCCATCGCGGTGATGTATCCGACACGATAGTCATCGAACACGATCCCCTCGCGAGTGAACGGACCAAAGAGGGAAGAAGACCGGGAGGGGCTGGGCCTGGTCGACTTTGCGAATCGGAGTCGCAACCATTGTGGTGTTCTTCGGTCGGGGCGAGAGGATTCGAACCTCCGACCACCGGTACCCCATACCGGTGCGCTACCGGACTGCGCCACGCCCCGTTATCTCGATTGCCCGTTGAGTATACGGCAGGACCCCAGCCCGAACAAATGCGCGCCGGGGCTCCTGCCCCGCCGGTGGCCGATCTCGAGATCGGCCCACCGGCGGGACGCGTACTACTTCACTTCGGCCTTGGCGCCGGCCTCTTCGAGCTTCGCCTTGGCGGCGTCCGCCTCATCTCTGGCGACGCCTTCCTTGACCGCCTTGGGCGCGGAGTCAACGACATCCTTGGCTTCCTTCAAGCCGAGGCTCGTCAGTTCCCGGACCGCCTTGATCACCTGGATCTTGTTGGCGCCGACTTCCGTCAACACCACATCGAACTCGGTCTTCTCTTCCTCTTCCACCGCGGCTCCACCGGCCGCCGCGCCGGCGCCAGCGACGCCCATCGCCACCGGAGCGGCGGCCGATACACCCCATCGCTCTTCCAGGTTCTTCACCAACCCGTTGAGCTCCAGGACCGTCAGACCTTCCAGTTGCTCGATCAATGCCTGAGTGTCGGTCACGTTTTCTTCTCCATTCTTGCTGTTGCCGTAGTGCACGTAGTGCCACAGTGTGACGACGCTGTTACGATGCGCGGAATTTCCGCGTGCTAATCAGCCGCTTCGGACTGGGATTCTTCCAGCCCTCCCAACGATTCGATCCGCGCGTTGACGAGATAGGCCACGGAGCGGGACGGCCCACTGAGCACACCCACCGTCCGTGACATTGGCGATGCGAGCAGCCCCACGAGCCTGCCGAGCAGTTCCTCCCTAGGCGGGAGACTGGAGATGGCTTCGACGTCGCTCGCGCCGATTACCTGACCGTTCATGATGCCGGCACGGACGGAGAGAATACGTGATGAACGAACGAAATCGCTGATCACCTTGGCGGGCGCAACCGGATCACCATACGCGAACATGATCGCCGTGGGTCCTTCGAGCTCCGGCTCCAGCCCTTCGATACCGGCTCGATCCGCCGCTATCCTTGTCAGCGTGTTCTTGGCGATCTTGAATTCCGCCTCGATCGATCGCAGCCTGCTTCGCAGATCCTGCAGTGCTACCACGGATAGCCCACGGTAGTCAGTATTGATCGTCAATTGCGATTGAGACAGGTTTTCGGCCAATGCGTCGATCTGCGTTGCCTTCAATGCGGTTGGCATGACATTCACCTCCTTTCCGTTCAGAGTGCCTAAAGCGATCGCTCGCGGCGCAGGCAACAAAACGCCCTGGGCATAAGCAGCCCAGGGCGTGGAATCGCAGGATTCGTCGCCTGAGCCTCGGTCGGATATTGAGCGGCGAACCGCACCGACGTTCTTCGGCCAGGATGTTTCGCTTGTGCGCGTTTATTGGCCGACGTTCGACGCCCTGGACACTGCATCCCCTACGTCAAGGGAGATGCCAGGACCCATCGTTGTCGCCATGCTGAGTGTACGGCAGTAGATGCCCTTGACGCCACTCGGCTTGGCCCGCGTAATCGCGTCCACCATGGCAAGGAAGTTTTCCTGGATTTGCGCTTCGGAAAAGCTTTTCTTCCCAACCGTGACGTGAACGTTCCCGGTTCGATCGTTCCGGAACTCGACGCGCCCGCCTTTGAGCTCACGGACGACGGCGGGAAGATCCTGGACATCACGAACCACGGTGCCTGATCTCGGGTTCGGCATCAATCCGCGGCGGCCGAGCACCCGGCCGAGACCTCCCACCTTGCCCATCTGATCGGCCATCGCAATGGTCGCGTCAAACTCCAGCCAGCCACCGTTGATCTGCTGCACGTATTCATCGGAGCCAGCGTAGTCGGCACCAGCCTCGAGGGCAACGCGTTCTGCCTCACCCGCGGCAAAGACAAGCACGCGGACCTGGCGCCCCGAGCCGTGAGGCAGGATCACGCTGGCCCGCACCGCCTGGTCCGCTTGCCGTGGGTCGATCCCCAGCCTGGCGTGAAACTCGATCGATTCATCGAACGATGCGAAGGCGGTCTCCTTGACGAGCGCCGCTGCCTCGTCGATCGTGTAGAGACGCTCCCCATCGATCTTTTTTGCCGCTTCCAGATATTTCTTGCCGTGTCGTGCCATGGTAAAGCCTCCGGTGGTTCGATCGGGGAATACCCCTCCCACCTGTAATTTGCGGACTCTTCGCTATCCGGCGATCTCAAGTCCCATGCTGCGCGCGGTCCCCTCGATCTGCTTGATCGCTCCTTCAACATCGACCGCGTTGAGGTCCTTCTGCTTCAGCTCGGCGATCTCGCGGATCTGGGTGGTGGACACCTTTCCGACCTTGGTCGCGCGCGGGCTCCCTGAGCCCTTGTCGATCCCAGCGGCCTTGCGAAGCAGATCAGCGGCCGGCGGGGTCTTCGTGACGAACGTGAACGAGCGGTCCTCATAGATGGTAATGACGACGGGAATGATCTGGCCCGCCTGGGATTGCGTGCGCTCGTTGTACTCCTTGCAGAAGTTCATGATCGCCACGCCGTGCTGACCGAGCGCTGGCCCGATCGGCGGGGCCGGTGTCGCCTTCCCGGCGGGAATTTGAAGCCTCACATAGGCACGAATCTTCTTGGCCACCCACTGATCCTTTCGTCACGTCACTTCAAGCGTGAGCTTTGCGCACGGCCGACCCGCGCTGGAGAACCGGTCAGGTCTCGCGTTCGGCCTGAAGGAAGTCCAGTTCCACCGGGGTTTCTCTGCCGAAGAAGGACACCAACACCTTGATCTTGCCCTTCTCGTTGTTGATCTCGTCGATCTCGCCGCGGAAGTCCGCGAAGGGACCGTCGATGATGCGAACGGTATCTCCCAGCGCGAACGAGATCTTGACTTTGGGGGCCTCGGCGGTCATGCCCTTGAGGACTCCCTGGGCCTCTTCTTCGGTGAGCTGGACGGGCTTGTTGTTGGAGCTCACGAATCCGGTCACGCCGGGCGTATTCCGAAGCTGATACCACGTGTCTTCGTCCATCCCCATGCGCACGAGCACATAGCCGGGAAAGACCTTCTTTTGAACGTTATGTCGCTGACCCTGCCGGATCTCGATTTCTTCCTGGGTTGGAACCACGATCTCGAACACACGATCGCTCAGGTCCAGTGCCTCGATCCGGCTCTCGATCGTCTTTTTGACCTTGTTCTCATATCCAGAGTAGGTGTGAAGAACATACCACTGTCCTTCGCCTGTTGACGCCGGCTCACCTGCCTCGGCAGTTCTCTTTGCGGCAAGCCGCTCGCGCAAGGTGGGGCGCGCCATGGAAACCTCCTTCTGACCCGAGGGCCGACCGGTGCCCTAAGGCAGTGCCTCGAACAACTGGAACAACACGTAGTCGATTCCGCCCAGCATGATGCCGAGGACCGTGGACACCGCAATCACCACGAGGGTGAGGTTGCGGGTTGTCTCGCGATCGGGCCAGTTAACTTTTTTGATTTCCGCCCATGTATCCCGGCTGAACTGCCGCACGCCATCGAAGCGCTCGGTGTTGACGAGTGTCCTGCCCCTCGATGGCTCCGCGTCTGGCCGGGTCCTGGGGCGGCCGCCCGGAACGTTTGCCGGGGCACTCGCCGCGTTGCCGCGACCTGACCTGAAGCGATCGAGACCGGGCACCTTCCTTCTTGGTTCCGCTACTTCCGCCTGCGCCGCGGGACTGCGCCGGCTGCCCGACCGATCTGGACGGGCGGACTTGACCGTCTTAGGCGCAACCGAGCCTACGGACGATGGGGCTGCCTTGGCAACCACCTCGGGCTCCTCACGGGGCCGGTAGGTAATGGTTGTCCCCGGCCGCCGCTCGCTCGTGGCCACGGTGGTGGGCGTGGATGAAGCAGCCGGTGTTGCCGCCGACGCAGCCTGTGCGGTCCGCGACACCGGCTGAGCGGAACGACCGGACCGCCTTCCCGATTGCTTTCGCTTGGTCGCCGAACGGCGTTGCGTGCTCAATGTAGCGATCCTTCACAAGGGAGAGTTGATGCGGTTCCCCGGATAACAACATGCTCCCGACGCTTGTCGCCAGGATCAGCGCGTTGGTGGACGCAAACAAAAGGGGCGGGCCTCGACGCGCCGCCCCACCTCGTCTCGCACTGGGAAACCGGGCAGGGCCGGCAGGAATCGAACCCGCAACCTACGGTTTTGGAGACCGTTGCTCTACCAATTGAGCTACGACCCTATGCGTCCTCGAGCGAAACGGCCTGCTTACCGGGTTTCCCGGTGAAGCTGATGACTCCGGCACCGCGAGCAGAACTTCTTGAGTTCAAGACGGGCTGGATCATTACGGCGGTTCTTTTCGGTCGTGTAGTTGCGCTCCCGGCACACCGTGCATTCGAGCGTTACCACGGGCCGGTCGGCCCTCGACTTGCGTGCCATTGTACTACACCCTTTACTGGCTCCGGCCGCCTCAACGCTGACCGGCCGCCTCTAGCCGGCGGCACGCGGAGCATTTCCACGCGCCGCCGGCAACAATCTCGTTACTTGGTGATCTTGGTGACGGCGCCGGCCCCGACGGTACGGCCGCCCTCGCGGATCGCGAAGCGCAGCCCCTCCTCGATCGCCACCGGCGTGATCAGCTCCACCCCCATCTGCACGTTGTCCCCCGGCATCACCATCTCGGTCCCTTCCGGCAACGTGATCGACCCCGTCACGTCCGTCGTCCGGATGTAGAACTGCGGCCGGTAGCCCGGGAAGAACGGCGTGTGCCGCCCCCCCTCTTCCTTGCCCAGCACATAGACCTCGGCCTGGAACGCCGTGTGCGGGTTGATGCTCCCTGGCTTGGCCAGCACCTGCCCCCGCTCCACGTCGGTCCGCTCCACGCCCCGCAACAGGCAGCCCACGTTGTCCCCGGCGTCCCCCGACTCCAGCGTCTTCTGGAACATCTCGACCCCGGTCACGATCACCTTGCGGCGCTCG
>CADCWJ010000488.1 GCA_902806365.1 uncultured Thermomicrobiales bacterium | reverse complement strand
GCGCTGGCGAAGGATGACCTCCTGCCGGCCATCTACTTCCTGTTCAGCCGCAACGATTGCCGGTCCTACGCCGAGCAGCTCGCCATGATGCGCCCGAAGCTGGTGTCGCCGGATCAGCATGACCACATCGAGCACATCCTGCAGACGTATCTGGGCGTCATGCGGCCCGAGGATCGTGCGCTCGACCAGGTCGAGGTCGTCTGCCGCCTTGCCCGGACCGGGATCGGTTTTCACCATGCCGGACTCCTGCCAATCCTGAAGCAGCTTGTCGAGGTGCTGTTCGTCCGGGGCCTGATGCAGGTGGTGTTCGCAACCGACACGCTCGCGCTTGGGGTCAACATGCCCGCGCGAACCGTCGTGATCGGGCGGATGACGAAATGGGATGGGCGGCGGCGGCGGACCCTGATCCCGAACGAGTTCCAGCAGATGGCCGGGCGCGCGGGCCGCCGCGGTATGGACCAGTTCGGCCACGTCGTGATGCCGTACTCGCCAATGATCCCGTTCCGCGACATGCTGGCGGTCGCCACCGGAGAGCTGCATCCCGTTCAGTCCGCCTTCGCGATCCGCTACAACACCGTGCTCAACCTGTGGGATCCGCCGGAAGGGGACCGAGTTCGGCAGATGCTGCGGCGAAGTCTCGCCCAGTACCAGACCGGGCAGCACATCCGGATCATCGAAGCCGACATCGTGGAGATCGAGGCCGAGCTTGCCGGCCTCACCGCTGGACGCCGGGAAGAGATCAGCCGGCTCGACGATTCCTTCGAGGAGTTCCGGAGCATCGATCGCCGGCTCCAAACCGCCCAGCACGATCTCCGCCGGATCCAGCAGGATCTTGCCGCCGCCCGGCTGGCGTCCACGTCGTCAACCCCCTGGACCGAACCGGGACGTCAAGCCCTGCGCCGTCTGTTCCGGTCGGCACCTTCCGGCGCCGTGATCCACGTTCGGGAGCTTGGATGGTGCATCTTCCTGGGACGCGGTGCCCAGGGCGGTGTGGGACTGGTCCTGGCGGCGAGCGACGCAAGGATTCATCTGGTAACCGAGTACCGGCTCATCGACTTCATCCCCGACGATGTTGTCATCGATCTCCCGAGTGCCCTTATCGAGCCGGCCGACCCGGCCGCAGACCCCGCCTCCTTGATCGGCCGAGGCGCGCTGGATGCGCTCCTCGCATCGCTGGAGACGCTTGACCTGCCGGATCTGGACGAGCTCGCGCGCGCGCACCGGAGCCGTGAAAAGGCCCGGTTGGCGGCCAAAGTCCAGGACCTTGTGGAGGCCGAGTCTGACCAACTGGCGGAGATCGGGACGATCGTGGACTTGCGGAACGCGCACCCGTTCGCGGACAGCCGCCGCCGGAAGGACCATCAGACGTTCCTGGCACGGCGCGACGCACTTCACAAGGAGCGGAATGCGCTAGCCGAAGTGCTCGATCGGGAGATCGATGCCGAGGATCTCCGGATTCGTAGCGTGATCCGGGGAATCCGGGATGTCCTTCACCGGTTCGGATATCTACGCCAGGGCTACCCAACAGCGAAAGCCGACATGCTTGCCGATATCTTCGATACCGACGGCCTGATCCTCTGCGAGCTGGTCGACCGCGGGACGCTCGATCACCTGGAACCCGATGAGCTGGCCGAGCTTTTTTCCTGGTACAGCTTCGATCGCGAGTACCGGGGCATCAACCACTTCACCCTTCCGGACCGGCTGATCCTCGCCCGGCGACGGCTCGAAGCCCTGGAGCACGATGTGCTCGCCGAGGAACGCGATCTCAACCTTTTCATCTCGGAGGGTCACAACACCAACTTCTATGGCGCCGCGCTGCACTGGTCGCGCGGCTGGTCGATGGCCAAGATCGGCGAGCACCTTGAGCTCTCGGAGGGTGACCTGGTGATCACCTTCAACAAGACGATCGACCTGATGCGCCAGGTCCGCGAAATGCTGGCTGGTGTCCAGCCCGACCACCCCTTGCGCCAGACGCTGGCGACCGCCGAAAAGCGCCTTCGACGGGGGATCGTCGAACAATCGCTGAGCCTGGGATTCACGCCGATCGCGGACGCGACGGAGTCCGACGACGATCCGGAACCTGACGATATCGACGATGACACCCTGGCTGATGCCGCCGCCGCGATCACGTAACCGGCCGGCTAGCCGGTTCGAGGCACGCTCATGAACCGGACCGAGCGCCTGACCGGGATCCTGATCGCGCTCCAGGGGGGTACTCGCTCCGCGAGCCAGCTCGCCCAGCGCTTCGAGGTCTCGCGACGCACGATCATGCGCGACATCGACGCGCTTGGTGAACTCGGCGTGCCGGTCATGGCCCTTGCCGGGCGACTCGGCGGCTATCGGATTGCCGATGGTTTCTGGCTCCCGCCCCTCCATCTCTCCGCCGACGAGGCGACCACCCTGCTCTTCGCCCTCGATACGGTTGGAGAAGCAGCCACCTCGCCGCTCGGAGTTGCCCACCGTTCCGTGGTCGACAAGCTCCACGCCGCGCTGACTCCGAATGTCCGCATCGACGCTGCCAGGAATCTCGCCTCGCTGCGCGTCAGCAGGGATCACTCCGTTCCCGACGCCGCCGTGCTCGCGTCGGTTCGTGCGGCGGCTTCGGATGGCACCTGGCGCAGGATCGACTATCGGAGCCCCGATGGCCAGACACATCGCGTCGTCCTGCCAATCGCGGTATCGACGGCGGCGGGGCGGTGGTACGTCGAAGCGATCGACTCGTTGCGGAAGGCAATCCGAAGCTTCCGGATCGACCGGATCGCGGCGGTCCAATCGGCGGTGCCGCCCACCGACGCGGACGCGATCATGACGCACGTAGCCACCGGACTCCGGGAGTATGGGGATCTCAGACATCCGGAAGTGCGAGCCTCCCTGACCGACCGGGGTCTGGCGTGGGCTCTCGATCACCCGGACTTGCGCACGTCGGTGATCCAGACACCTGCCGGTCCTACCCTCCGTTTCCGGTGCCCTCCGGACGAACTTCCGTACTTTGGCCGTGAGCTTCTGCGGTTCGGAACCGACGTCATGATTCACGCTGCCGAGGCGCGGCGTGATTGGACCGCGGCTCATTTGGCCGAGCTTCTCCAGCATCACCAGAAACCCGTCGCCGAATGGTGACAGGCAGATGTCACCGTTCGCCCTGTACGTTGGCAGTGATGGCTGATCGTCCTCGTTGCCGACGTGTCAGGAGGCGTCATTGACTGGGGAGGCTGCGACATCCGAGGCGGTCGCGAGGGCGTGGTGGAACGCTGTTGATCGGGGTGATTTTGCGGGCGCGGCCCAACTCTGCGCGGAATCGGCGGTCGTCGAATGGCCACTTTCGAATGAGCGGATGGCCACGATCGATGCCTGGCGATTGGTCAACGAGCACTACCCCGGGACCTGGCGCGCCACGATCACCCGCCTCGTCACCCAGGGCGAAACGGTGGTGACCGTCGCCAGCGTGTTCGATGACACAACGGCGGTCACGGCGATTTCCTTCTTCACGATCCGCGTGGGGCTGATCCAGATGCTGGTCGAGTACTGGCCCGACCGCTACACCGCCCCGGCGTGGCGGTCGCGATGGACGGAGCCCCTCGATTGAACCAGGGCACATTGCAGCCACTCCATTGTTGGTTAATCGCCATGAACGGAGAGGACCATGACCCATTTCCAGTTAAGTACCCGGCAAGCAACTCGCGCACGTTCCCTGGTCGATCCTGCCCTCGAATTCCTGCACGAGCGGCAATTCCCACTCGGGATGGCACTTGTGCGATACCACTGGTACGACGGCCCCGCGAGCGACGTGCTGGCTGAACTCTCGACGTACCAGAACGAGGACGGTGGCTTTGGCCGCGGTCTCGAAGTGGACATCAAGGCGCCCGCGAGCAATCCGTTTGCGGCGCGCCTGGCGATGGCGAGCATGCTCTCGCTGCGGGATCGTCCGGATTCTCCGATGGTCGACCGCCTTGACGCCTGGCTCAAGGACAATCAGGCCCCCGATGGTGATTGGCACTTTTCGGACGCGGTCTACGCCGGTGAATTGCCGCCCTGGTTTGCGGCGTGGACCTTCCCCAGCCTCAATCCATCCTGCTGCCTGGCCGGGCACGCAAACCGGCTCGGCATCGCCACTTCGGAGATGCGGGAGCGGGTGGCGCGGCTGTTCGCCGCGAAGGCATCGCTGGACGATGTGGCGAGCGGCGATTTCTACACCCTCCTGCCGTACGTCGAATACCTCGGTGGCGTCGATGATGTTCCTGACCGGGCCACCTGGCTGGATGCCGTTGGCCGGCATGTGAGCGAGCATGCGGAGGGCGACCGGTTCGCCGACGCCGGGCACTTCTTCGATCTCGCGCTGGGTGGTGGCCCCGACCTCGTTCAACGCATCCCGGAAGGGACACTCTCGCGGCAGGCGGACCGCTTGCTGGATGAAGTGGTGGCAGACGGCGGTTGGCCCTCGACCTACGATGACGCCTGGCGACCGAGTATCACCGCATCGGCCCTGATGGTGCTCGCGAGGCTCCGGGACGGCGTCTGAGCATCGCGATCGTCGGGATCAGTCCTGGTCCTGCGAGGCAGCGTCCGCGATTGCACTGGAAAGTGTGGCGGTTCTGGTGGAAATCCGGGCGGTCGTCTCATCCATCCACGCTCGATCCTGTTCGAGCGCGGACCGTTCGTCGGCCAGCCATGCCCGCGTCATCGCTGGCGCTGGAGAGCCGGTCACCTCCCGACGCTCCAGAAAGCGGCGGGGCGCGAGGAATCGTCCCAGCGGTTCGATCTCGACCTTGATCTCCCGGCCGATCGTCAACAGCGCGGCGGTGTCGATCATGTCCTGCGTGATCCCGCTCACCTCCAGCCCGGCCTTCTGGAGCTGGCTGAGGACGAGCACGGCAATGCGGCGCGCCGGGGCGGGCGGCACCTGCTCCTCGGTCATCAGAAATGCCGCCAGGTCGCCGGCCGTGGTGTAGCCGCGACCGGCACGGTTCCCCAGGTAGGCGCGGTTGACGATCAGGCCCTCGCGAATGAATGCTCCGCTTTCGGCCAGGAGGGGCATCACTTCCTGCCGCAGGGTTTGGGTGAGTGCGAACGGGACAGCAATGGCCGCCCCCAACGGTCCGTACGGTACGGCGCGCAATCGCAGGACGACACTGGAAAGACCCGCGACCGACTGCGCCAGACTGCTGTCGAGCAATTCGAGCCGCTCCGATCGCACAAGCGTCGGCAGCGCAGGCTCGGGCAGCGAGAACCAGCCCTCGTCCAACACGAAGCTCGTCGGGTCGGTGCGGATCCAGACGAGCATGTCGCGCACCAGCCGATGGATCGTGGCCAGCGCCGCGATCACGGTCTCGACGGATGCAACGATATCTTCGACGC
This sequence comes from uncultured Thermomicrobiales bacterium, assembly GCA_902806365.1. GTDB lineage: Bacteria > Chloroflexota > Chloroflexia > Thermomicrobiales > UBA6265 > CADCWJ01. The sequence continues at coordinate 26,371 of CADCWJ010000488.1, read as the reverse complement.
CCATCAGGGCATCAAGTGTGTTCGGCACCGGGGCCAGGAAACCGAGCCGATCGGCCAGATCCTCCCGATCGGCGGCAATCACGTCGCCGGCCAGCACGCCCGCACCGAGTGGACTCCGGTTGAGGGCCGAGAAGGCGTCGGTCATCCGCCGCCTCGTCGTCCGGAGTGGGCTGAGCAGCCCGCCAAGATAGTGCCCTAGGGTCGTTGGCTGGGCAGGCCTGCCACCGGTGAACGCCGACATCACGGTCAGCGTGTGCGCGTCGGCGAGAGTCAGGGCAATCGCGCTGATTTCGGCGACCTCGCTCAGGATGGCGAGCGATGCGTCCCGGAGCAGGACGCGCACGACCGTCGCCAGCCATTCCTCCCGGGCCAGGCCCAGTGTCGCCGCCCCCGAGAGGGAGTCAGGCAGGAACGCCTCGACGCGCTCGTCGAGCGCGGTGGCGCGACGCCAGGGAAGGCCGTCATCGCCGGAGGTCGCCGCACTCGCCATGTCGAGGGCTCGCGCGATCATCAGCAGCGCCGCGTCCTCCAGAACTCCGGAGCGCCGGAGCCCGGTGACATGAGCCGCGAGCACCAGCCAGAGTGCCTCGTCCACCGATTTTGGAGGGTCGGATACGGTCGCCGGCCGGGTATCCGGGGTGGCTCCCGCCGGGGTTGAGCTGCGCGGCAGGTAGGTCAACAGGTTAAGGCGCGCGGGGTTGTCGGACATGGCGAAATCTCGACTCTCATCTGCTTGCGCGGCGTGTACTTCGTGCAAATTGCACGACTTGGGCGACTAGTGTCGCCTCGGCGGGACGGTCGATGCTGGTACCATGTGCTGGAAGCTCATCCGGCGGATCGCACGCAACATCGTTGGAAACGGAGAGTGGCCCGGCGGCGACATGTGGCGGGCCACACGACAGGGAGGGAATCTCGATGGCGGGCATTTCACGCATGGACTCACGCCTTAACCGGCGTCGCCTGATCGCCGCTTCGTCGGGCGCCGTGCTCGGTACAAGCGTACTGGCAATGGCGACCAGCGCAGCGGCCCAGGACGGGTCCGACATCACGGTCACGATGGTGACCGACACCGCCGGCATCGGCGACCAGAACTTCAACGACCTTGCGAAGCTCGGGGGAGACCGGGCAGCCGAGGAACTCGGCGTAACGTTCGAGATCCAGGAGAGCCAGACGCAGGCCGACTACGTGCCCAATCTCACCGCCGGCGCCGAGGCGGGTCAGCTCACGATTGCCGTCGGTGCGCTGCTGGGTGACGCGGTGGCGGAAGTGGCACCGCAGTTTCCGGACAGTTCCTTCGCGATCCTGGACGGCGTCGTCGAGCAGCCCAATGTGTATTCCATCGTGTTCCGCGAGCAGGAGGGCGGATTCCTGGCCGGTGTGCTCGGCGCCCTTGCCAGCCAGACCGGGGTGCTCGGCGTCGTTGGCGGCATCCGCGTTCCCCCGGTGCTCCGCTACGAGGTCGGCTACGTCGCCGGAGCGCGATCGATCAATCCGGACATCGAGGTATTGATTTCGTACGCCGACAACTTCGAGGACCCGGCGCTGGGCAAGGAGCTCACACTCGCCCAGTACAACAACAATGCCGATGTCGTCTTCCCGATCGCCGGCCGAACGGGAGTCGGCTCGTTCGACGCGGCGAACGAGCGCGGTGCGGGGTTCTGGGTCATCGCCGCTGATACGGATCAGTCGCATCTCGGACCGGGCCGGCAGCTCGGGGCCGCTCGCAAGGGGGTCGATACGGGCTTCTTCGAGGCGACGCAATTCCTCGTCGAGGGCTCGTTTCCCGGCGGCACGACCGATAATCTCGGCATCGCCGAAGAAGGAATCGACATCTATGCCTTCGACTCGACCGTCGATCCGGCGATCATCGAGACCGTGATGGCATACAAGCAGGCGATCCTCGACGGTGTGATCGTCCCGCCAGCCACGGACGAGGAGCTGGCCGCGTTCCGGCCGACGCCGATCGAGGGCGCCGCCACGCCGGTCGCGTCGCCGGTAGGTTCGCCAGAAGCGTCTCCGGCCGCCTCGCCGGTCAGTTAGGGTCTTTTACGCGTGACAGGGAGCCGGGCAACCGGCTCCCTGTTTGTGTGTAGAATGCCGCAATGGCTGACTCGTTGAATCCGTCCCAGTCCCAGACCATTCCGCTCGCGGTAGAGATGCGGAATGTTGTCAAGCGCTTTGCGGGCGTCGTCGCCAACGACGGTGTCAATTTCGAGGTGCGTGTGGGCGAGATCCACGCGCTCGTCGGCGAGAATGGGGCCGGAAAATCGACGCTGATGAATCTCCTTTTCGGGCTGTATACGCCCGATGAAGGCGAGATTCTCGTGAACGGCGCCCCGGTTCATTTCCACGGCACGCGCCAGGCTGTTGAAGCCGGACTCGGGATGGTTCATCAGCACTTCATGCTGATCCCCCGGTTTACGGTCGCCGAGAACGTGATCCTGGGCAACGAAGGCTCCGGACCCCTCCTCGACCGCGCGGCCGCAGAGCGACGGGTAGCCGAGTTGGGGGCCTCGTACGGTCTGGAAGTCGATCCGGGAACCCTCGTGGGCGACCTGCCGGTGGGGATGCAGCAGCGCGTCGAAATCCTGCGCGCACTTTATCTCGGCAGCCGGATCCTGATCATGGACGAACCGACGGCTCTCCTGACTCCGCAGGAGATCGACGACCTCTACGTGATCCTCAACCGGCTCAAGGCGGCCGGCGGAACGATCATCTTCATCACCCATAAGCTCAAGGAGATCGCCGCGATCAGCGACCGGGTGACCGTAATCCGGCGCGGGAAGACGATCGGCACGCGGATCACCGGCGAGACCTCTGCCGATGAACTGGCGGAGCTCATGGTCGGCCGCGAGGTGCTGCTCCGGGTGGACCGCGGCTCGGCCAGACCGGGAGACACCGTCCTCCTTGGAACGGACCTGCGGTGCGTCGGCAAGCATGGCCGGGTCACTCTGGATGTCGCCCGGATCGAGCTCCGGCAAGGCGAGATTCTGGGAGTCTGCGGTATCGAAGGAAACGGGCAGACCGAGTTGGTCGAGGTGCTCTCCGGCCTCCGTCCACCGGCGTCCGGCTCGCTGGTCGTCGGTGGGAAACAGGTCGCGGGTGAAGGGGCAACCGCGTTCCGGCGGGCCGGGATCTCCTACATTCCGGAGGATCGTCACGGTCGTGGGCTGGTGCTCGATTTTCCGCTCTGGGAGAACGTCCTGCTGGGCAACACCGAGCGGCGGGGGTTCACCAGGAACGGCCGGATCAATGGTGGCATGATCCGGTCACTGACCCGCAAGCTGATGTCCCTGTTCGATGTTCGCGCGCCGTCACCAGCGGTGCCCGCCCGCACGCTGTCCGGCGGCAATCAGCAAAAGCTGATCATTGCGCGCGAGCTTCAACGCGAGCCGGGAATCGTCCTCGCGATCCAGCCGACGCGCGGGCTCGATGTTGGGGCGATCGAATTCGTCCACCGCAGCCTGATCGAAACGCGGGACGCGGGCAAGGCGGTTCTCCTGCTCTCATTCGACCTGGACGAAGTGCTCGACCTCAGCGATCGGATCATCGTCCTGTTCGACGGCAGGATCGTGGGCGAGTTCGCCAGCGCCGATGTCTCCCGCTCCGAGCTTGGCTTGCTGATGGGTGGCCGCGCGATCAACGCCGTCCCGGCGCAGGCAGCCGATTGATGGGCGCGCGACCCGGCGCGGCGCTGGTCAATGTGGCGGGGTCGGTGCTTGCCGTCGTGGTCGCGCTGGCGGTCGGCGCAATCGTCATCGCAATCGCTGGGCACAACCCGTGGGAAGCCTACCGGGCCCTAGCCGAGGGGGCGCTTGGTTCCCGCCGGGGCCGGGCGGAAACGCTGGTCTACGCCGCCCCGTTGATCCTTGGCGGGCTCTCCTTCGGAATCGCGGCGCGAGCCGGGCTGTTCAATATCGGGATCGAGGGACAGCTCGTGATGGGTGGTTTTGCGGCCGGCCTGATCGGTTCGCTTGACATGGGCCTGCCAGCGGCGCTGCACCTGCCACTCGCGGTCTTCAGCGCCGCGCTCGCGGGGGGCGTCTGGGGCCTGATCCCGGGGATCCTGAAGGCGGCCACCGGCGCGCATGAAGTGATCACCACGATCATGCTGAACTACCTCGCTTTCCGACTCATCACTTACTCGATCCAGAAACAATCCGGGTGGCTGCCGGTCGATCCTCAGGTCCAGGGCACGAACCGGGTCCTCGACGGGGCCCGGCTGCCGATCCTGCTCGAGCGGACTCGGCTTCACGCGGGCGTGCTGATCGCCCTGGTGGCGGCGCTGGTGCTGTGGTACGTCCTGTTCCGGACGACCTTTGGATACAACATCCGAACCGTCGGCCTTTCGCGCGGCGCGGCCACGTACGGCGGGATTCACTGGGGCAGGACGATCGCGATCGCGATGGGTGTCGCCGGGTTGCTCGGCGGTCTGGCCGGAGCGGGCGAGACGCTGGGGCTCCACGGCCGGCACAGTGGCGCGCCGCCGGGGTTGGGCTTCACGGCGATTGCGGTCGGACTCGTGGGGCGGAACCATCCGTTTGGGATCATTTTCTCCGGGCTCCTGTTTGGATTCCTCAGCGCCGGTGCGCCCGCGATGCAGAGTCAATCGGATGTGAGCCGGGAGATCGTGCTGGTGCTTCAGGGTCTGGTCATCTTCGCGGTCGCCGCCTTCGAGGCCATCAACCGGTTACCCTTCTTCCGCAAGCTGATCGACCCGGCGGCACCATCCGGGCGCGATCGTTCTCCCTCGCGCGGGTCCGGAATCGAGACCGCGCCGGGCTCGCCGACGCGCTGACCCCCCGTAGCACGAGGGTTTCCTGTGAGCGACTTTTTCACCCTGGCGTTGCTTTCCGCCACCCTGCGCATGGCGACGCCCCTGATCTTCGCGGCAATGGGCGGGCTGATTTCCGAGCGCTCCGGGGTCGTCAACATCGCGCTCGAAGGGATGATGCTGACTGGCGCTTTCTTCGCTGTCGCGGGTACCCACTGGACAGGGAATCCCTGGCTCGGCCTGCTGCTCGGGGTCTTCGCCGCCGGTGTCGCGGGCGCCATCCACGCCTTCTGGTGCATCACGCTGCGGGCGAACCAGATCGTCGCCGGGACCGCGGTCAACCTGATCGCCGCCGGGCTGACCGCGTTCCTGATCCAGCTGATCTGGGGCAAGGCAGGTGGCACGGATTCCGTCGAGCGCCTGCCCGATCTGGGCTTCCTTGGCGGGCTCAACGTCCTCATCCCGGTCGCCCTGCTGCTGGTGCCCCTTGTCTACGTCGGGTTATTCCGAACGCGCCAGGGACTGCACGTGCTGGCGGCGGGAGAGCATCCGCAGGCGGCCGAGAGCGTTGGCATCGATGTCGCCCGCAATCGCTATGTCGCGGTCATCCTGAGCGGCGTGTTGGCCGGACTCGGCGGCGCCTTCCTGTCGATCGGTGATCTCTCCTACTTTACGTTGGACATGACCGCCGGTCGCGGCTTCATCGCCCTCGCCGCCGTCATCTTCGGCGGCTGGACTCCTTTTGGAGCCTTGGGGGCGACGCTGCTGTTCGGCGCCGCGGCGGCGGTGCAGATACAGGCGCAGGCGACCTCCAATTTTCCGGTCTCATCAGATTTGCTCGTCGCGCTTCCCTACCTGTTGACCCTGATCGCCATCACCGGTCTGGTCCGAGGCAGCCCGGCGCCGGAAGGACTCGGAAAGCACGCCACCGCGCAGTAGCAATGCCCCGCTTCCGCAGAGACACGGCACGCCACAAGCTGTTTACCGTCGTATATGATAACCATGGGGGGAGAACATCCCTCATTGACGCTCCAGCAATCGGGGACCAGCCTGCTCGGCCGGCGAGCAACTGGTGGGCCAGACGTGGGAGGACGCTCGTGATCGATCGTGTCGCAACGCCAGCGGACTCGCATTTCCCGGCGGGAGTAGAAACTCGATGAATGGACAGATCCGGGTCATCGTGATCGAACAGGAAGCCCTCTTCAGGCGAGGCCTCGTCGCTGTGCTCGAATCGACGCCTGACCTCGACGCCGCCGGAAACGCCGAGAACGCCGAGGACGGATATCGGCTGGCCGAAGCCGTCGATCCCGATGTTGCGCTCGTCGGCACGACCGTGACCGACGCGCCGGGAATCACGCTCGCGTCCCAGATGCGCCGCCGGTATCCCGCCATCGCGATCGTCGTGATTGCGGCGAGCGAGAGTGACGACGAGCTGTTCGGGGCGATCCGGGCCGGAGCTTCGGCCTATTGCGGCCGGGACGTCGGAGAGGAAATGCTGCTGGCGTTGATCCGGCGATCCGCGACTGGCGAGTACGTCATCAACGAGCAACTTCTCAGCAAACCGTACGTCGCCGCTCGGGTCCTGGAGCAGTTCCGCAACAGCACTATCGTCGATGTGGCGCTGTCCGATGCGTTCATGCCGCTGACCGATCGGGAGCTCGAGATCCTCCGGAAGGTCAGCGACGGCATGACCAACGCGGCGATCGGTGAGGCACTCGGGATCAGTCCCCAGACAGTCAAGAACCACGTGACCTCAATTCTGCGCAAGCTGGCGGTGAACGATCGCACCCAAGCAGTAGTAACCGCCCTTCGCCATGGCTGGCTGAGGCTGAGTGACGCGCCACTCGATGGCAGCACTCCCGCGGGCGTCACCGACACGCCGACCAGCCGGCTTGGCGCCGCCGCGGATGATGATCTGTAACGCACGGACGGTGATTGCCTGAACATGGTCGGTTGAGATTCGAGCGCCGCGTCACCGTGTGGTTGACCGGTCCTGGATTCGCGGTGACAATCAAAGACCCGAGCCGGAGCCCCAACCGCCACGAGAACCAGCGACGGTCCTGGGCGGGTTCCTGGAGCCCACGGCGATGCAACTGACGGAACGACGATCGAAACGGGAGCAACTGACACCATGGTCATGAGCAAGATGGTCGGCGCCCGTGTTCGGCGCAAGGAAGATCCGCGACTGATTACAGGCTCGTCGACCTATGTTGACGACGTGCAGATACCTGGCTTGTTGCACGCCGCGATCTTCCGCTCCCCGTACGCCCATGGTGTCATCAAGGGCGTCGATGTCTCTGCCGCCGAAGCCGCGCCCGGTGTTGTTGCCGTGATCACTGGCGAGACGCTGACCCGCATCCTGAAGACGACAGAAACCGAGACCCAGGACGAAACAACGGGCGAAGGGGACGACAACGACGAGATTTTCGTGCCACCCATCCGTCCGCTGGCAATCGACAAGGTGCGTTACGTCGGTGAGCCAGTCGCCGTCGTTGTCGCCGCAACACGCGCCCTGGCCGTCGATGCCGCCGAACTGGTAGAACTCGATGTCGACATGCTCGATGCAGTGACCGACGTGTTCGCCGCGATGGAAGACGGCGCGCCTCAACTTTACGATCAGGTTCCCAACAACATCGGGGCAATCGTCGGCGGCACGCGCGGAGCCGACATCGAGGCCGCATTCGCGAACGCCACGTTCACCGCGAATGCGCGAATCCGGAGCCAGCGGCTGAACGCCGTACCGATGGAGACCCGTGCCGTTGCCGCCGCGATCGACCCGATCACGCGGGGGCTGACGGTATGGACCTCCACCCAGGCGCCGCACTGGAACCGGAATTCGATCGCGAGCGCGCTCGGGATCAGCCAAAACATGGTGCGCTGCATCGCGCCGGAAGTGGGCGGCGGCTTCGGCCAGAAGATCGGCGCCTATCCCGAGGATTACCTGATCTCCGGCCTCGCCTACATGCTCAAGCGCCCGGTCAAGTGGATCGAGACGCGCTCCGAGAACATGCTCGCCAGCAGCCATGGCCGGAATCAGTGGGCCGATGTCGAGGTTGCCGCTGACCCCACCGGCAAGATCCTTGGATTGCGCGGGCGAGTCTACGTCGACGGTGGAGCGTGGCCGAAGGGGCTCGACCTGGGTTCTTCGACATGGATCATGTCGACCGGCTGCTACGACATCCCCGCCCTCGATTATGTCGTGACCACCGTCTATACCAACACCGCCGCCAACGGGGCGTACCGGGGTGCTGGCCGTCCGGAGGCCGCCTACTACATCGAGCGGGTCGCCGATCTGGTGGCCGACGTCACCGGCGTCGACCCGGTCGAGGTCCGCCGCGTCAACTTCATCCAGCCCGACCGATTTCCATTCGACACACTGGCCGGCCCGCAATACGACTCCGGGGATTACGAGAAACCGCTTGACAAGGCGATCGAGATCGTCGGCTACGCAGACCTGCGCCGCGAGCAGGCGGAGGCCCGGAAGCAGGGCCGCTACATCGGGATCGGCCTCGCGAGCTATGTCGAGATCTGCGGTTTCGGACCATGGGAGAGTTCGACGGTCCGTGTCGAGCCAAGCGGCGCGGTGACGATCTTTACCGGCATCTCACCGCATGGCCAGGGGCAGGAGACGACCTTCTCCCAGCTTGCCGCCGACAATATCGGCGCCTCGTTCGAGGATGTGGTCGTCCAGCACGGGGACACCGGGAACACTCCCCAGGGCAACGGCACGATGGGCAGTCGCGGCCTCGCAGTGGGTGGCGCGGCGGTAATGCTGTCGCTGGACAAGATCCGCGAGAAGGCCCGCCAGATCGCCGCGCATCTACTGGAAGCGGCGGTGGATGACATCGAGCTCGAAGGCGGCACCTATCGCGTCAAGGGAGTGCCCAGCCGCGGGCTGACGCTCGCCGAGGTCGCCGAAGCGGCCTATGGCGGATCGCTCCCGAAGGAGTTCGATGCCGGCCTTGAATCGACGGACTTCTTCCGGCCTGCGGGCACCACGTTCCCGTTCGGAACCCATGTCGCGGTGGTCGAGGTTCTTCCCGAGACGGGGGACATCAAGTTCCTGCGTTACGTCTCGGTCGACGACTGCGGCAAGATCATCAGCCCGATGCTGGTGACCGGCCAGGTCCATGGTGGTCTCGCCCAGGGCATCGGGCAGGCGCTGTTCGAGGAGATGGAGTACGACGAATCGGGCGAGCTCATGACCGGTACGCTCAACGACTACACATTCCCAAGGGCTCACCACTTCCCCGAGTTCGAATCGCACCACACCGAGACGCCTACCTACCTGAATCCGCTCGGGGCGAAGGGCATCGGCGAGGCCGCGACCATAGGCTCGACCCCGGCGACCGCCAACGCCGTGATCGACGCGCTGGAGCCGTGGGGCATCACGCACCTCGATATCCCGTTCACACCTCAGCGCGTCTGGCAGGCGATCACCGAGGCCGAGGCGAGCCGCCAGGCCAGCGCCGCCGACTAGCTTCGTCCCGATTAGTCCACTCCCGCGAAAGCGTTCGTCACAGTGAGACGAGCGCTTTCGCTATGTGGTAAGCGACCAGATCGCCGCCGACCGGCCCGGTACGGTGACCATCCAGCGTGTTCCATGCCGCTCGACCAGCGGCGTGCCGGGGGTTCCGCCGAATCGCCGGTCCGACGTCGAGAACATCAGCTCGGCCGTTTCCAGCCCGGGAACATTGCGCCAGGCATCACCTGCGACCGGTAACGTGATCGCGCTGCCGAAGTTCGCGATCAGGAGGCGATGCTCGTCACCCGCCCAGCGGTGAACAAGCACCACTTCGGCGGTCACGCCATGGGCGGACGTCTGAGAGCGGTCATTGACCCGAAGCACCTGGTCGCTCCGCCGCAACCGGATCAGCGAGGTGTAGAGCTGAAGGACACCTGCATTCACCTCCCGGTCGGTGAGGTCGAGCTTCGAGCGCACGAACGTCGACTCCGCCTGCGGATCGGGAATCGTCTCGCGCAGCCGCTCATCGTGGAACGCCCGAAATCCGGCGAACTCATTGCGTCGCCCCTCCGTGACGAGGCGACCAAGCTCCTCGGGGTGGTCGGTGAAATAGAGAAACGGTGTTGACGCCGCGAATTCCTGCCCCATGAACAGGAGCGGCGTCTCGGGCGCAAACAGGAGCAGGGCCGAGGCGACCAGGTAGCGGTCGAGGTTGATCTCGTGGTGGAGCCGGTCGCCGAATGGCCGGTTCCCAACCTGATCGTGATTCTGGATGCAAAAGACAAACGCGGAAGCCGGGTCTTCCGCGGTGATCGGCGTCCCGACCGGATGGCCCTTCCCAGCGAAATCCTGCTCCAACCCGGTGGCGATGGCGGTCCCGATCGCGGTCGTCGTCCCGGTATAGGACGCGTAGTAGTTCTCGCGGGCGTTCGTCAGCAGCACCCGCATCTCGTGGTGAAACTCGTCGGCCCAGATACCGTCGAGCCCTTCGCCACCTCGCTCCAGGGAGCGGGCGCGGGTGATCTCGTGGCGACCGTCTTCCGCGAAGACGACGATCAACCGCGGTGCAGCAGCTTCCCGCGAACGTGCGGTCAGCTCCTGCACGATATGCACCGGGCTGTTGTCGATCAGGGCATGCGTGGCGTCCAGCCGGAACCCGTCGACATGGAATTCCGCGACCCAGGAGCACGCATTGTCGATCGCGAACTGCCGGACCGGCTCGCTCGCCGGCCCGTCCCAATTGAACCCGTCGCCCCACGGTGTGGGGTGCCGGTCGGTGAAGTAGGCGTCAGCATAGGCGTGGAGGTAGTTCCCCTCCGGGCCGAGATGGTTGTAGACGACGTCGAGGATCACCCAGATCTTCCGCCGGTGCGCTTCGTCTACCAGCCAGCGAAGATCGTCCGGGCGGCCATAGGCATGGGAGGGCGCGAAAATGCCGACGCCGTCGTAACCCCAGTTCCGATCTCCGGGGCATTGCGCAACCGGCATGAGCTCAATCAGATTGATACCGAGGTCGACAAGGGCGTCGAGCTGACCAATCACACCTTCAAAGGTTCCGGCTCCGGTCATCGTGCCGACATGGAGCTCGTAAATGATCAGATTATCGCTTACGACGCCAGTCCACCCGTCGTCGCCCCAGCGATAGGCGAACGGGTCGATCACCTCCGAAAGCCCGTGCACGCCGTCCGGCTGGAACCGCGAGTACGGATCAGGCAGGGCGGCCCGTCCGTCCAGCCGGAATCCATAGCGCGATCCTGCGCGAGCATGCGGGTCCACGCCCTGGAACCACCCTTCAGCTCCGCGCTCCAGTGCCACCCTCCTCGGCTCTACGTCTTCGGGGCTCACGACCTCGGCCTCGGCCGATTCAGCGTTCGGGGCCCAAACCCTGAACTCCACCCCTCCAGAACCAACGTTCGCGCCGGCTGCCGGCCGCCAGCCATCACTCACGCCGCATCTCCTTCCTCGGGCCCGGATGACAGCAAGACCGCAACGGGCAGCGGGAACAAAAGCTCCGAAAGCATCAGGGTTGGCTGTCCGTCGTCGCCCGTTGAGATGGTCGGCGTCGCACCTGTCAGCACATCCGTGAAGGGCGAATCCGCCGCGTGGTCGGGCAGGACGATCCGGGTATTCGCCCATGGGCCGTCGCCATCACCGGGATCGAGACCCGCAGTCAGCCGGGCCACGACCACGATCGCTTGCTCGCGTCCCCGCCGCCGCGAGAACGCGACGGCGTGGCGCTGCCGGTCACCGCTGATCGAGATCGGCTTGTAATCACCGTCAGCAAAGAGGTCCGGATGCCTGGCACGCACGTCCAGAAGCGTCTTCGTCACTGCCAGCTTGACCGTGCCACTCCGCCGAGCATTCCAGAGCGACGCCGCGCCGTCACCAGAGGCCAGCAACGCCGCTCTGACGTCGAAATCAACCGGGCGTCGGTTGTCAGGATCGACCAGGCTGTCGTCCCACAATTCCGTGCCTTGGTAGAGATCCGGAACGCCTGGTGACGTCAGCTTCAGGACCTGCTGCCCGAGCGCGTTCCGCATGCCCGCGTCGGCGAAACGGTCGATGAACCCCTGGAAATCGGCGAGAAATGCGCGGGACTTCCTGGAATCCAGGATCCCGGCCACGAACCCGGTCAGGGCCGCCTCGTACGCTTCGTCCGGGTTCACCCAGTTCGTGAACCGGTTGGCCTCGCGGCCGACCTTCACGACGTACTCCTGTACCCGCGTCACGTAGCGTTTCCAACCATCGGCGTCTGTTTCCAGGAGTGGCCAGGTCCCGACCAGTGTTTGATACAGGACGTACTCGTCAGCGCGCCTCGGCGCCAGCACACCGTCCACCCGGCGCTTCAGTTTCCGGTTCGCTCGGCTCCATCGCGTGAGCGCGGCGCGCCACTCCGCCGGGATCTCACTGAGGACACAGATGCGCGCACGGACGTCTTCAGCACGCTTCGTATCGTGCGTCGACGAGTTGATCATGGCAAAGGGCCAGGATCGGCGCCGGGCCTGGTTCTGGCGATGGAACTCCTCGACCGCCATTCCAAAGCTGCTGGGATCGCCACCGACCTCGTTTAGCGACACCAGGCGGTTGAAGCGATAGAAGGCCGTGTCCTCCAGCCCCTTCGCCATCACTGGTCCAGACAACTGCTGAAGTTTCATGGAGAACCGGTTTCGCCGTGCCCGCGAGGGAACCGCCGGATCCTCCGGAACCGCGCTCAACATCACCGCGGCAATGAAATCGAACACTGACATGTCGATAGCCGGATTCCGGCGCTTGGCCTGAGCCACCGCGCTCTCAATGTACCGGCGGTCGCGATTGTCGTCGGCGAGTTCGTCGGTCGTGGTGTAGGTCCGATAGACGGAAAAGCAGGCGAGGATTTCTCGCAGCGCGTTGCGCAGATTGTTGAGCGTAAAGTCTCGGAAGTGCCGGTCCTGCTCCGAGATCCGGTTAAGCTCGTGGGCCAGCACGTTGACTTCACTGGCGAAGGCCTCCTGCATCATCCGCTGCTTCATGTCGTACACAAGGTCATTGAATCGGATGCGGTCCCCGGTGTACTGAGCGTACAGGCGATCAAAACGCTGACGATGCGCGCCCTCGACGAACACGCCAGTGGCTGCCTGGGCGAATTCGTACCCGACGGTGCCAGCGACCGCCCAGTCATCCCGCAGCGTTTCCCCATGCTCCAGGATTTTCTCGGCGACCACATAGAGTGGCCAGCGGTCGCCAGTTCCCGCCTGCCCATCGAGCGCCGCGTCGATTTCGGAGCGCACCGCGGTGCGGTTCTCAGCCCACTCGTCGTCGCTCATGGGGGCGGAACGGTCGAGATTCATTCTCCGGCGCACTGCCACCTCGACTACCAGCCGTTGCAACGACCGGAAGTATTCCGCAGGGTCCCACAATCCGTCCGGATGATCGATCCGGAGCCCATCGATCTGGCCATCCGCAATCAGGGTTGCCACGAAGCAATGAGCGTCATCGAAAACCTCGGGGATCTCCTGACGGACTGCGGCGAGGGAGTTGATCGCGAAGAATCGCCGGTAGTTGATTTCCTCAGCGGCGACGCGCCATGAACTCAGGCGGTAGTGCTGGTGATCGAGCAGATCGTCCAGGAGATCGAAGGTTGCCGACTTGCCGACAACGCCATTCATCGCAGTGACGACATCCGTCAGGGCCTCTTCAACCAGAAGCGATCGCTCGCAGAGCGCGTTAAGGCGATGCTTGGCAAGGATCTGTTCCTGCCGCCAGGTTGCTCGCTGCGTCTCCAGCGTCGCCGGCTCTTCGGCATCGAGGAGGCTGTCCAGGCGTTCGAGCGCGGTCCGCACACTCCGAAGCTCCAGAAGCTCGAGGTCGTCCGAAGCAATCTGCCCCTCAAGTCGTTCATCGACGAGTCGCAAGATCAGCGGGTACGTCGCTGGCGAGATCGGCAAAGGCTGTTCCCAGTAATGGATCCGAAACTCGCCATTCTCGAAAACCAGCTTCAGCTCACCCCGTTCGAGCACCGCGCCGTACTGATCACCGAGAAACGGCAACAGCACCTTGCCGCGAATTTCCTGCTTGACCGGGCTCCAGTCGATGTCGAAATATCCAGCGTACGGGGACTGTTCTCCGTGTTCCAGCACATCCTGCCACCAGGCATTCTGCCCGCTCTCGATTCCCATGTGGTTGGGAACGAAGTCGACGATCAGCTTGAGGTCCAGCCCGTGCAATGTGGACACGAACGAATCGAAGTCGCCTTGGGTGCCGATCTCCGGATTGAGCACCCCGTAATCCACGACGTCGTAGCCGTGCATCGAACCAGGCACCGCTTTCAGAATCGGTGAGACGTATACATGCGATACGCCCAGCGACGCGAGATAGGGGGCGATCGCCTCGGCCTGCCGAAATGTGAACTCGTGATTGAGCTGCAGGCGATAGGTTGCTCTCGGCCGGGGCCGATCGCGGAAGGCGGCCATGACTTCAGACACGGCCCGTGACAGGTCATAAGAGGTCGATTGTGCCAAGGTTGCTCCCGAAACGCGAAGGTGAAAAATTTGCTTCCGGCAAGGTGAGCGCTGCTCCCGAGTCTACAGGATCACCTGTAGCGCCCGACCGATTGAAGACACGTCGCCCGTGTGGGTTTAGGAGAGCGGCGTGCCGTCCGGTCGCACGAACAGAGCGTCGGTCTTGAGCCGCTCGCGCTCGATCCACGCCCGCTGCCCGGCCAACGCCTCGGTGGCGGCGGCCAGCGCCGACCGGACCCGCCGTGGTGCTGGCCCGCCGGGAACATCCCGCAACGTCACGCTGCCCAGGCCGTCAAGCGGAGGACGATGCTCGGCGAACACTGGATGGATCGCGGCCCAGTCGGCGTCAGCGAGGTCGGCGAACGACCTGCCATCCGCGATGCACTGTGCCACCAGGCGACCCACGACAGCGTGGGCCTCCCGGAACGGAACGCCGTGGCGGGCGAGCACATCCGCTGCGTCAGTCGCGAGCGAGAAGTCGGCGACCGCCGCGCTTGCCATCCGTTCGGTATCGAAGGCAAGGGTTTCGACCATCGGCGGGAAGACATCGAGCAGGGCCAGGATCGTATCGACCGCGTCGAATACTCCTTCCTTGTCCTCCTGCATGTCCTTGTTGTACGCCAGTGGCAACCCCTTGAGCGTTGTCAGCAAACCGACCAGATCCCCGATGATGCGACCGGACTTGCCCCGGCCCAGCTCGGCGATGTCGGGATTCTTCTTCTGCGGCATGATCGAACTGCCGGTCGCGAACGCATCATTCAGCCTCACGAAGCCAAACTCGGCGGACGACCAGAGGATGATCTCCTCGCTGAGACGGGAGAGATGGATCGCGATCACCGAGCAGGCGTACAGGGTGTCGAGCGCGAAGTCGCGGTCGGCGACACCGTCGAGGCTGTTGGAGGTGATCCCGGCAAACCCCAGGTCCGCCGCGACCGACTCCCGGTCGATCGGGAACGAGGTCCCCGCCAGCGCGCCCGACCCAAGCGCGAGTACATCAGTCCGGCGGTGCGCCTCGCGCACACGGTCGATGTCACGCGCCAGCATCTCGACGTAGGCGTGGAGGTGATGCGCGAGCAGGATCGGCTGGGCGCGCTGCAGGTGGGTGTAGCCGGGCATCAGCACGTCAGGATGACGCCGGGCGACATCGAGCAGGGCGTCGGACATGCGAACCAGTCCCGTGCAGATCTCGACCAGCGCCCCCTTGGTCCAGAGCCGGAAGTCGGTCGCAACCTGATCGTTCCGGGAACGGGCGGTGTGCAGCTTTCCAGCGACGTCACCGATCAACGCACGCAGCCGGCGCTCGACGCCGGTGTGAACGTCCTCGTCCGCGACGGTGAGACGGAAGCTGCCTGCATCGACCTCGTAGAGAACGGTCCACAGGGCTTCCTCGATGCTGTCCGCCTCGCTGGTCTCGATGATGCCTTGTCGCCCAAGCATCCGCACGTGGGCGATCGAGCCCCGGATGTCCTCCCGGATGAGCCGGACATCAAAGGACACCGAGGCGTTGAACGCTTCGAGGCGTGAATCCGGTGACGCCGAGAACCGGCCTCCCCATGCCTTGGCGGATCCGCTCTGGGCGGACCAATCCGGTTTCGCCCCTGTTGGCATGCCCTGCTGTCTCCCCATGCTCGAGAACGTCTCCTTTGCGTCGATATCGCGCCGCTCGTTGCTACCGGTTCACGGTTCTCGCGTCGGGCCGTTGGTGGTTTTCACGGCGGAAGGGATCGCCGCCGAGCGGGCGAAGTCGCACGGAGAGTGAACCGTACCACCTTCTCTCCGCTATTCCGGTTCCGGCCTCGAAACCTCGATTGACGCGAGCAAGGGACTCAACCTATAGTGTACGTACATAGGCGGCACGTACCGGAAGCTGTTGGAGTCCCGCGTGTGATATGCGGGCCCAGTCGACCGATTCGCTGGTCAGCCGGTGTTTTGTGTCGGTCGGCAAGGTGAGTTCCGGTTCCGGCATGGTTCCAACATCCGTGAATTCCCGGCCGAAGCCGGTGGTCTCCCAACGTCGCCGGCACCGGAATATTGCTCCACCTCTCCGCTATACTCCGCGTCAGCACAGGTGTTCGCCTTCCGGCCAAACGAATCGGGTTTCCGTGATGCACGCCGTTCCCCAACCGCAGGACTTTTCAAGCACCGCCATGACTCCGACCCTGAAAACCAACGTGGGCCGGATTCAAGGCATGCTCGATCGCGAACGGATCGGCGCCAACGATATGAGCCGATCAGGGTCGCTGGAGCTTGGGATCGGCGGAGGCGGCGTTATCGAAGATCCCAGCCGGCTTCCAAGCGTTTGGCCATTGACGATCGAGCGGATCGAGGGCCGGATCGCCGCGCGGGCCGTGGCGCAGGCCATGCCCGGAGCCTCGCGGTTCCGCTACTTTCTCGATGGCAGCCAGCAGACGCTGCCGGTCTGGCGGATCGGGTTGGTCCCGATCGTGGTCGGGCTCAGCGCTGTGGGCATTCTCGAACGCGACGACGCCGGGGCGCCCTGGCTCGCCGGCGAGACGTTCGGGTCGAAACAATCCTGGATCTTCCCCCTTGAAACTGGTCGACCCGACCTGAAACGCCTCGCGGAGATCCTGAATCACTTCGGGGATCTCCACGATCCCCTGTACGACCGGCACGGACGACGCTTCGAGCATTACGAGTTCCTCGCCGGTCATTACGGAAAGCTTGTCTATAATTCCCGGGATCTCGCCAACCGGCTCCGAGCGGAACAGGAGGATCATCTTCTCACCCACTGGAGGCGCGACATCTCGCCCCTCGCTTCCGACGCCTGGATCGCCGTCGATGGCCGGCTTTCCGAAAATGTCCCGAATGCCGTCGGGCTGGTCAAGGATCTCCAGACGCAACATCTCGTCGGCGACGAGGCCGAGACCTTGTTCAACCTGCCCCAAGGGCACCGGACGACCGCCTTCCGCTATGTCAGCAATACCGACACCTCCGATGAAGCGGGCACGGTGTCGGAGGGACGAACGATGTGGTACATGCGGCTGTGGGATGCCTCGGGGATGGACGCCCGGCATTCGCTGGTCCGCGTCGAAGCTGCCCACGAGGTCTGCACCACGGAACAGATCGACGAGATCTCCGGTTGGTTGCTGGCCGAGCGGATTCCGCGAGCACGGAACGACCCGCGCTGGCCGACACTGCTCTATCCGATCCATTACCTCGAATTGATCCTGAAGCGTCACCTCGCCTCCCTCACCGCTGGATGGCCGTCATGACCACGCGGGAATCCATTTCCCTACCGGGCTTCGCCCGCCTTGAACGAGAACACGTGCCGATGGAGACGGGACAGGTGCCCCTCGATCCGGTGCAGGACACGGTCGATACCGGGGAGCGGGCATCGCTGGCCTGGGATCACGAAGCGTTCCAGAACCTGATCGACCGCGACACGGGGGTGATCGGCCGTGTCGTGAGCAGCGAACGGGAGCCCGCCGGTTCGCACGAGTTCTTCTTCTGGGCGGGCGATGACGCCCAAACACTCGACGTGGGACACATCGTGGTCGCCTTCTCGGAGCAGGCGGCGGTAATCGGCGTGGTCGACGAGCCACGCCGTTATTCCGATCTGCGGTCATTCCTGGACGACTATTTCGATCGCCACATGGAGCACGCGCTTTCGCAGAGCGCCCCGACCGTGCGGCCAGAGATTCTGGTCTTCACCGTCAAGGTGCTCGCCACGCGGCACCTGCGCGACGACGTGCAGTCGCACCGACCGGCCGTCAACGGCCCGGTCTTTTTCGCGAACGAGACCGCGATTCGCTTCGCGCTGGGCACGCACAACTTCACCGGGGCCGGGATTCCGGCGCTGATGCACACCAACGGCAACTACGAGCGCGACGACGACGGCGAGATTCTCCTCGATGATGCGGGGCGTCCCCGGTTCCAGCGGACCCCGCTGTTTCTCGATGAGGACTATTTGCTCGGCCCGGAGGCGGGGCACGCCAATTGGACCGGTCAATCGGGACTGGCGACGAAAACGAGCCACGCCCTCTTCCTGATCGGCTCGGTCTTCCAGACGATGGAGCGGGAGCAGAAATCGGTTGCCGCGATCATGTTCAACGTCAAGGGGCCGGACCTGCTCTGGCTCGACAAGCCAGCGCAGCCCGACCCGGTTCACGAAAGCGCGTACCGGGCCGCCGACTGGAAGGGCCTGGGACCGGATGACCTGAAGGCGTACGAGTCGCTCGGGGTGCGCCCCGAGCCGTTCGACGGAACACGGGTGTTCGCGCCCTTCCGACCGGGGATGGACCCCCAGCCGATCAATGGCTCGGCCCGGCTCGACGGGTTTAGCGATCACAAGGCGCTCAATACGGCGCGGCAGGCGCCGGGAGAGACGGACCGCGTCTTTCCAATCCTGTGGTCCCTCAAGACCGCGCTCACCTTTCCGCACAAAGTCTTCGATTTCAGCGATCTCGACGACAAGATGTGGGGCTTCATCTACGAGCTGCGGGAGATGAAGATCGACTCGCTGGCCGCTCTCAATGAAAAGTTCGCCGAGATCAACGCCCATTTCGCCAACGATGAACGGGCCGACAACTGGCATGGCCACCACAAGGCGACGATCCGCAAGGCGCAGAACCGCTTCAAGGGGCTCAAGGACAAGCTGGGTGGATTGCTGGCGGAGGGCGGGGTCGACTTTGGCAGCGAGCCGAGAGTCGATCACCCTTTCGCGAATCACGAGCTTCGCGTCGTGGATATCTCGAATTGCAACACCACCGCCCAGGAGTTGATCGTAACCTCCACGATCAACACAATCTGGCGGCTCGCCGAGCGCAGCGAGATGGGCGTCGACAAGCTGATCGTGTTCGTCGACGAGCTTAACAAGTACGCACCATCCGGTGGCGACGGAGGGCTCCGCGACACGCTGGTGGATATCGCCGCCCGCGGGCGTCACCTCAATGTGGTACTGCTCGGGGCCCAGCAATTCCGCTCCAAGGTGGATGGCGAGATCCTGGGCAACTGCGGCACATCGTTCTACGGACGGGTCGGCGACGAGGAGATCATCAACGCCGCCTACCGCTCGATCTCGGAGACCGCAAAGCAGGAGTTGCTGGGCCTGCCCAAGGGTCGATTACTGGTGCGGCACGCTCACTTCCGGGCACCACTATTCGGGACATTCCCGCATCCGCCTACCTTGCCCGGCGTCTACGGGCAGCGTATTTTCGGGTCCGAAGCCGCCCGGCGCGACCCGGCGGATGCCCTTCACCGCACGCTTAAGAAGCTGATGGGCGATCGCGCTCCCGCCCTGGCGGATGTTCGCAACCTCGCCGACGGGATCGAGCCCGAAGCCGTCGATGACACGCGCCGCAAGATCGAAAGCATCTACGGTACGTCGTCCAACGGTCATGGCGACCCATGGCGCAACACCCAGAAGATGCTCAACTCGGCACGCGACTTGTGGAGCCGGACGTGAGCGAACGGATCCGGATCGCCCATCTCTCCGACACCCATCTTGGCTACCGGGCCCTGAACAAGGCCGATCCGGACACCGGCCGCAACCAGCGCTCGGTCGATGTCGACCGCGCCTTCGAGCGAACGATCGATGACATCCTGACCCGCCGGGTGGACGCCGTGATCCACGGTGGCGACGTCTTCCACCATGCCCGCCCGACCTGGCAATCGATGCGACACTTCATCCGCCAGATGCGTCGTGTCGAGCGGGCCGGGATCCCCACGCTGGTAATCGCCGGGAACCACGACACTCCCCGTATCCGGACCGGAGGGTCGGCGTACAGCGTGATCGAACTCGCCCTGTCCGACGTCCGATTCGTCGCCGAGTACACCGACACGCACGAAACGGACTTGTTCAGGCATCTCGACCTTCACGTCCACGCTATTCCGCATGGCGCCCTGACGAATCCCGATCCAGTGCTTTCGCAGGTCGCGCCGGACCGTCGGAACATCCTCGTCTGCCACGGAATGGTGCCAGGGATCCTGGCACCCGGTATCCACAGCGAGCCCGGTGAGCAGCAATTGACCGGGGCGCTGCTCGACCCGGCGTTCGATTACATCGCGCTCGGGCATTATCACGTTTTTACCCAGGCGGCCGGCAAGGCCTGGTACAGCGGTTCGACCGAGCGTTTCGGCTGGGGCGATCACGATGCGAATCCGGGGTATGCGATCGTGACGATGGGGGCTCCGGGTGAGCCTGTCGCGGTCGAGCACATCGAGATCCCCGCCCGCCCGATGATCAATCTGCAACCCGTCAACGGCCGAAACCTCCGCGCGCGGGATATTGCGGATGCCGTGATCGCTCAATTGACGACGCTTGGGTCACCGCATGCCATGACGCGCGTCGAGCTGCGCGATGTGGACAGAGCGACCCGGCGCGAAGCGGAGAGCCTTCTGGGCCGGGAGACGGGACCGCTCGCGTTCTCATTCACGCTGGCGGCCGAGCGAACGGCGTTTATGCCTGGGGTCGAACAGCATCTCGGGCGAGAAGGCGTCGCCGATCTGCACACGCTCTTCACCGAGTTCGTGGCGCTTCGCACCGGCGAGCACTTCAACGAAGAGTTCGCCCAGCTGTTCCTCGAACGGGGAGGCCGGGCGCTGGTCGATGCCGCCCTGGCGCAAGAAGCTCCAACTCCGGAAGAGGACAACGTCGGATGATCCTCGCCAAGGTCACCATCGACAACTACAAGCAGTACCGGGGGCATCATGAGTTCGAGATACCGGGCGGTGCGACGATCGGCGTGATCGGCGCCAACGGAGTCGGCAAGACCACCCTGTTCGAGGCGATCGAATGGTGTCTCTACAGCCCTCCGTCGATCAGTGCCAGGGATATCCGACCAAGAGGGCATGGTGGGCTGACGAAGGTGGCGGTCCTCCTCCAGCGTGTGGACGGCAAGGGCCAGTTCATTGTCGAGCGCGAACTGAAACGCGCCTCGGCGGCGGCGGTCATCTACGAGATTGACGAGTGCGGCGACGAACAGGTCATCATCCAGGGACCACGGCAGGTGAGCGCCCACGTTGCCACGAAGCTGATCGGCCTGTCGCACGTCGCGTTCGCCGCCACCTTCTTCACCCGGCAGAAGGAGTTGCACTTCTTCGGCGACCTGGGAGCCACGGACCGGCGGCGCGAGGTTGGCAAGCTGCTCGGGCTGGAAACGATCCGGGGTGCCCAGGAGCTGATCGCGGTGGATCGCAAGCGTGCCCAGAATGAGGCCGAGGTCCTCGCACGGCAATACGATGAGCAGGCATCGGGCAGGGACTTTGCGGCCGATCGAGCGGCGGCGACGGCGCACATCCGGGAACGGGAAGCCGAAACCGCGGCGGCGGCCTCCGCGATAGCGCAACTTGCGGAAAGGTTGGCGGCGGCGGAAGCGTCACGGGAGGCGCTTCTGGCGACCAAGGACCAGGATGCCGCGCTGGGGCAGGCGATCGCTGAAGGGAGCGGTGCGCACCAGGCAGCGGTCCAGCGGCACGAGGCGATCTCGTCCGAGCTGACCCGGCTTGACGCACGGGAAATGGAGCGGGCGGCGCTCATGCCGGTCGCCGCGACACTTGCCGCGCTCTCCGGGGAGATCGCCGAACTTGAACAGCGGCGGGCCGCGTTCAACCGGAGACAGGAAATATCGGCCGGGCTGCGGCAATTGCACAAGCGTCGCCGTGACGCGATCGACGCGACGCGTTCGACGGTGCTCAACATCAACATCGTCCACCAGGTCGACGGATGGGTCTGGGAACCGGACGATGACGAGCAACCCGTCAGCGCCCTCGCCCGGCTGGCCGCCGCGATCGAGGTGCTGGATCTGCCCAATGTCGAAGCGAGGGAATCCGCGCTCGTCCAATGCCAAGAACTTGCCCGGGAACTGGAGCGCGTGTCGGAGCAGCTCGAGCTCTGGATGACCCGCCGCACAGCGCTCGATGAGGAAGAGCGAGCACTGCTCGAGGGAGGTGATCCCTCCGCGGAGATTTCGACGCTGGAAGGGGAGCGCGAGCGCGATCAGCAACTCATCGCCGGGCTCGATGCCCGGCGGACCACGCTCGAAGGGCAGCGCGATCAAGCCCGGCAGCTGATCGCCAACCTCGAACGCGCTGAGTTCGACGATCGCTGCCCCACCTGCGCCCGGCCGTTCACGGAAAATGACGCCGCCCTGGTCGCTGATTCGCTCCGCGCCCAGGTCGCGACGATCACCGCCGAGCTCACGTGCGCCGAGAGGGAGCGGGAACAGTTAATCCAGCGAAGCCAGTTTCTCACCGCCCGACGCGCGGAACTCGGGGCACGAGTCACCGCGTTGGTGAAGGTGCAAAGCTCGATCCAGGGCAGCGTCACCCACCTCCGCGAGCAGGAGGAGATCGTTGCCCGCCAGCGGGCCGCGCTCGAGCATGCGCTTGGCGCGGTGGGCGCGACAACCCCGCCGACCCGGCAAACGCTCCGCGACGCCAACCTGATGGTGGTCCAGTATCGCTCGATGATCTCCACCCGGCCGTCCTTGACGGCCGCAAGGGCCCGGCTGCTCGAAATCGACTCGGTGCGATCGCAGGCCGAGGCCGAGCTGCGCGAAGTCGGCGAGGCCGTATTCGACGAAGACATCCACCGCGAGGCGGTCGCACGACACCGGGAAGCCAGCCGCGCCCAGATCACGATGGAACAGATAGATCACGATCTTGCCCGCCGGCCCATGTTGCTGCAGGAGTGGGATCGGGTGGCGGCGAGCGTCGTCGAGCTGACGGCCGGCGTTGAGTCACTGCGGGAGCGGCGCGTCGCCCTGGGGTTCGATCCCGCCGCGCTGGCTGAGGCGATCCAGACCGTCGAGACGACCCGCCGGGACGAACGCGTCTCCCAGCAGGCATATCATGCGGCCCAGACCGCCTTGAGGGATGCGGAACAGCATCAGATGACACTCGAGGCCGAGCAGGCGCGTGTCACGCAACTTGCCGAGCGGGCGGATAGCCGCCGCCGCGATGCCGACCTCCTCGACCGGATGTACCGTGAGTTCTCCGAGTTCGAGCGTTACGCCGCCGGACGGCTCACACCTGTTCTCGGCGATCTGACAAGCGAGCTCGTTCGCGAGGTCACCGATGGCAAGTACGACCGCGTCGAGTTCGACAACAACTTTGGAGTCCAGGTCTACGACGGCGAAGAGGAGCGCTTTCCCCTGGAAGGATTCTCCGGCGGCGAGCAGGATGCGATCTCGCTCGCGGCTCGGCTGGCGTTGTCGCGCATGATCGCCGGTCAGGCAGCCAACCCGCCGGGGTTTCTCGTCCTCGACGAGGTGTTCGGATCGCTCGATCGCGACCGCCGCACCCGTTTGCTCGATCTGCTCGGCACGCTCTCCGGCTCGTTCGATGACTTCCGCCAACTCTTCATCATCAGCCATGTCGATGATGTGCGCACGTCGGCGGTGTTCGACGAGGTCTGGCGGATCGAGGAGACCACGGACGGTTCCAGCCAGTTGCGAGTCCTTTCCGCCGGCGAGGACATTGGCGAGCTCTGACCTACAGCAGGCCCTTGTAGGAACCGCCATCGACCTGGACGGTCACGCCGGTGACATAGGATGCGGCTGGCGAGGCGAAGAAGGCGACCACGTTGGCGAACTCCTCGGCAGTGCCGTGACGGCCCATCGGGATCGCGTCGCCCTCCGCCTTCAGAATGGAATTGACATCCTCGCCAGTCTCGCGGGACCGCATCTCCGAGATCGAGCGGATCCGGTCGGTGAGGATCGACCCCGGGCAGATGCTGTTGACCCGGATGTTTTTATCCGCCACCTCGGTCGCCAGCGACTTTGCCATCCCGATCACCGCCGTCCGCGCGGTGTTCGAGAGCACGAGATTCGGGATCGGCTGCTTGACCGAGATCGAGACGATGTTGGTGATACTCCCCGCTCCCCGCGCTTCGAGATGAGGAAGGGCCGCGCGGGACAGTCGCAGCGTGCTCATCAGGTTGAGGTTGATGGCGTCGAGCCAGGGTTGATCGTCGGGGAACGTCGCGAAGGTACCTGGCGGCGGCCCACCGGCGTTGCAGACGAGGATATCGAGGCCTCCCCGCTGGTCCACCGTCCGACCGACGAGGTCCGCCGCGGCGGCCGCGTCCGACAAATCGCCAACGACTTCGATCACATCCCCACCGGTCTCGTCGCGGATCGTCTGCGCCGTCTCCGCCAGCCGCTCCTTGTCGCGTCCGTTGACTGTGACCAGCGCCCCCTCACGCGCCAGCACGAGCGCCGTCGCCCTGCCCAACCCCTTGCTCGATGCCGCGACAATCGCGATCTTGCCAGCGAGTCCCAGGTCCATTTGACTCTCTCCCATGCGCTCTTGCGTGGTCTGGTCCCGTCCCTGCCAGTCGTCTCCATTGCGGAGAACCGCTGGCGAAACCGGGTCGTCGACGCCTATCCTTTGGGCGAAGCGATCCGGGCAGCGTGGTGACGAGGATCATCTTCCCACAGTCCGCCGGCCAATCAAGAGAGCGCGTGTGAGCAGCGATACCGCCCGAATCGACAACGTGCAGCGACGAGCGCGAGCCAGGGGTCGCAGTGCGGCGGGGTCCGTCGCCGAGTCGCTGGCGTTTCCGCTCGCGGTCTGGGCCATCCACCTGCTCCTCACGCAAATTCCGGCGACGCTCGCCTACCAGTTCGGGAACTTCCGGTCCACCCAAGGCTTTGGTCCGAAATCAGGCGCCTACGGTGGCATTCTGGAACCGCTGGGAGGTATTGCGGGCTGGATCGCGGAGCCGTTCCGCCATTGGGACGGCACCTGGTACCGGCTGGTCGCCGTCGAAGGCTATGCCGAAGGTGGAGCGGCCAAGGCGGCGTTCTGGCCGCTTTATCCGTGGCTGATGGAGTTCGGCGCCGGGATCACCGGTCTGGCGCCGGAGACGGTCGGCTACCTGATCTCGAATGTCGCCTTTCTCGGCGCGCTGATCGTCCTCTATCGCCTGATCGGCATGGATTTCAACGCGGAGATCGCCCGCCGCACGCTTTGGGTTCTGGCCCTGTTCCCGACGGCGTTCTTCTTCACCGCTGTGTACACCGAATCGCTCTTTCTGCTCCTTGCCTCGGCGGCGCTGCTCGGCGCCCGGCGCGGCGAGTGGCTCGTCGCGGGAATCCTTGGGTTGTTTGCCGCGCTGACCCGGTCATCGGGGTTCATGCTGCTGGCGCCGTTCGGCGTTCTCTTCATCCAGCAGTACGGAATGTCGCCACGACGCTGGTTTCCCCACGTCGTGCCAGCAGCGCTGCCGGTACTTGGGCCGATCATCTTCGGATGGTTCCTCCGCGCAAACGGGCGCAGTTTCTTCGCCTTCGCGGAGGAGCAATGGCAGTGGAACCGGTTCTCGGCGACGCCCTGGCGCACGATCGACTGCACGATCCGGGGTTGCCGGGAAGAAGTCCGCCAGTTCGGCGGTGTCCGGGACAGCTACATCAAACCGATCGACTGGGGCTGGCCAGGCGAGCTGCTGTCCAATCTCAACTGGCGCTTTATCACATCGAGCGATTT
Organism: uncultured Thermomicrobiales bacterium; assembly: GCA_902806365.1. Classification (GTDB taxonomy): domain Bacteria; phylum Chloroflexota; class Chloroflexia; order Thermomicrobiales; family UBA6265; genus CADCWJ01. The sequence continues at coordinate 687 of CADCWJ010000488.1, read as the reverse complement.
CCGGTATCGAGTCGGGGAAAGCCACATCCTGGAGTTCCTGGTCACCGTCGTTGCCTTCGCTCTCGTCCTGGTCGGGCTCAAAAAGCTTCCCCTCTACTACACCGCGTTCATCGTCCCACCCCTCATCGTGCCCCTCCTGACGCCGAGCTCGGTCAATCCCCTGATGAGCATGCCGCGTTTCGTGCTGCCGCTGTTCCCGCTGTTCGTGATGATCGCGATCCTCCTCCGGGGCAGGAAGCTCGCGGTGCCGCTGGCGGTTGGCTCCTCGTTCCTGCTCGTGATCCTGACGATGCAGTTCGCGCAATGGTATTGGGTAGCCTGAACATCAGGACACGGGGCGCGACATCGCCACCGTGCCTTCACTACCGCGCGGACGGCATGACCTGTTTTCCTTGTTTCGAATGGAGTCGATACGGTGGTTGATATCCGGGAACGCACGTCGCCCAACGTCGCTCCAGCCCAGACAATGACCGGTGGCCAGGCGCTCGTTGCGTCGTTGCTCGCCAATGGGATCGACACCGTCTTCGCCCTGCCCGGCGTGCAGCTCGACGGCGCGTTCGATGCCCTCTACGACGCTCAGCGCCTCGGGCGCCTGCGCGTGCTCCATGTGCGCCACGAGCAGACCGCGGCCTACATGGCGGACGGCTACGCCCGGGTTACCGGGCGTGTCGGCACGTGCCTGGTGGT
>CADCWJ010000487.1 GCA_902806365.1 uncultured Thermomicrobiales bacterium | reverse complement strand
TGTCCTACGAAACGTTCGCCAACCATTCGTAGGGGAGGCCCATGTGGCCTCCCGTGTTCCCCGAGCGCCGTTCCGGTAAGTGCCTATTCCGGCGGGGTGCGATCCATGCGATGCCGCGTGCCGGGGCGTCTCCTACGGACGGGTGCACGTCCGTTCCGTTGGGTTGCCGTTTCGGCGCCGGGAGGCCACGGGGGCCTCCCCTACGCATGGGTGCGTCTCCGTTCTGTGGGATGACTCATGCCATCACCGGGAGGCCACCGACGCCGCTTACCGATGCCGCGTACAGGGGCCTCCCCTACGGAATTGGCGCGGCGGGGGGCGCCCGGCGTCAGTACCCGACCTTGGCGGCAATCGCGCTTTCCAGGAACCCCTGGATCTCCGCAACCGGAATCCGGTCGATCACCGGCCGGAAGAAGCCCTCGACGATCAGCTTCTGCGCTTCGGTACGCGGGATGCCGCGTGCCTGGAGGTAGAAGATGTGCTCCTCATCGACCTGCGACACGGTCGCGCCGTGCGTGCAGCGGACATCATTGGCGGCGATCTCCAGGTTCGGGATCGAATCCGCCCGTGCTTCGCGGCTCAGTACCAGGTTCCGGTTTTGCTGGTAGGCGTCGGTGCGCTGGGCGCCTTCCGAGACCTTGATCAGCCCGGAATAGACCGAGCGCGCCCGCTCCTTGAGCGCACCCTTGAACTCCAGGTCGCTCGTCGTGTACGGCGCCTCGTGAAGCTGCCAGGTGTGATGGTCGAAGAACTGGTCGCCATCGGCAAAGAAGATCCCCAGCATCTCGGCGATCGCGTTCTCGCCCCGGAGGTGGGAACCGATCGAATTCTTCGTGAACTTCGAGCCAAGGGTGACCTGGAGCGACTTGAGCTCGGCGTCGCGACCGAGCACCGTCCTCTCGGTCATAAAGTTCCAGACGTGGCGGCCCCAGTCCTGAACCTGCACGTAGCGCAGCTTCGCGTCGTTGCGCAGGACCAGCTCGACGACCGACGAGGTGAACGCGGCCTCCGCTTCCGTCTCGGAATGAAACGCGTCGACGAAGAACGCCTCGGCGCTCTCCTCGAGCACGATCAGGGAGTGTGTGAACCCGGCGCTGCCCGCCGCCGCGCCAAGCGCGAATGAGCGGAACGGCAGCTCGACGCTGACGCCTTTGGGCACGTAAAGGAAGGTGCCACCCTGCCAGCAGGCGGCGTGGAGCGCCTCGAACTTGCCGAAGGTGGCGGGCACGGCTTCGGTCATGAAGTATTGGCGGACGAGGTCGGGATGCTCCCGGACCGCCGTGTCGAGATCGGTAAAGACGACGCCCTGGGCCGCGAGCGCCGGGTCGGCATGGGAGTAGACGGTGCCCGCGCCCTTGCTGATGGTGATTCCCGCCCGGTGTTCGGCCTCCCCGATCTGCAGGGCATGACCGGATCCTCCGGAAACGACTCCATCGAGCGACGCGACGCGCGCTTCAGGTTCCTGCGCGGGAGAGAAGCGTTCGAGCTTTAGGCGGCGCAGGTCGGTGCGGCGCCACTCCTCGTCCGTCCGGCCCGGGTAGGGCAAGGAGTCGAATACCCGCCAGGCCTCCAGGCGCTGATCCCGCAGCCATCCGGGCTCCCCTTTGGCAAGCGACAGCTGGATCACGGCTTCACGGGAAAAGGTGACCGGCTCCGACTCGGTGATCGATCTCTTCGACAGGATGGCTTCCATTATGTCCTCAATGAGCCGGGACTGCGACTGACCGGCCGTTACATGCGATCCCATCCAGAGTGGTCAGGTTGCCGCTCAAGGGCGGCCGGAATCCCGGTCGCGACACATGCCTCGACCGGGCTTCCGACCCGCCGCGCGGGAATCCGCGCCTCGTCGTCCGCCCTTGCGCTAGCCGACCGAGCCTTCCATCTCGAGCTGGATCAGCCGGTTGAGCTCGACCGCGTATTCCAGCGGGAGTTCCTTGGCGATCGGCTCGATGAAGCCGTTGACGATCATGCTCATCGCCTCGGTCTCGGTCAGGCCGCGGCTCTGGAGATAGAAGATCTGCTCGTCGGCAACCTTGGAGACCGTCGCTTCGTGACCGATCGAGACGCGCTCTTCCTCGATCTCCATGTAGGGATAGGTGTCCGTCTTGCTCGTCTCGTCGAGCAGCAGTGCGTCGCAGACGACGCTGCTCTTTACATCGTGCGCGCCCTTGTGGACCTTCACCAGGCCACGGTACGAGGACCGCCCGGTTCCCTTCGAGATCGACTTGGAGGTGATCTGCGAGGAGGTGTGCGGAGCGGCGTGGACCATCTTGGCGCCGGCGTCCTGATGCTGATCGTCACCGGCGAAGGCGACCGAGAGGACCTCGCCGCGGGCGCCCGGCTCCATCATCCAGACTGCCGGGTACTTCATGGTGACCTTCGAGCCGAGGTTGCCATCGACCCATTCCATGGTCGCGTCCTTGTAGGCGGCGGCCCGCTTGGTGACCAGGTTGTAGACGTTCTTCGACCAGTTCTGGATCGTGGTGTAGCGGCACCGCGCACCTTCCTGGACGATGATCTCGACGACCGCCGAGTGGAGGCTGTTGGTGGTGTAGGTAGGAGCCGTGCAGCCTTCGACATAGTGCACGTAGGAGCCAGGCGCGCAGATGATCAGCGTCCGCTCGAACT
>CADCWJ010000486.1 GCA_902806365.1 uncultured Thermomicrobiales bacterium | reverse complement strand
TCGCGGAGCCAGGCGGCCGCCTCGCGATCTCCCCCCTGCCAGATCGTCGCGTTGCCCCCCTCGGTGGCCAATCGGGTTGGGAGCGCCAGGGCGGGATAGATCGCGCCGATCCCGATCAGGACCGTGATTGCGGCCAGTCCCGCGTTCCGGACGAGCGGCGGAGGCGCGGGCACGCGGCGCGACGACCCGCCGCGGATCAGCAGCGACAGCGCCGGCGCGGCCGCGATCGCGAGCAGGATCCAGCTCACCGACCAGAACTGCCGCTGAACCGTTGCGTCCCCGACCGGCGCGATGAGTTGCACGCGGTCCGCGACCACGCCAAGGCCGAGCGCCAGCATCACCATCCCGAGGATCACCAACTGCCGGAGCTCGTATTGATGGAGCCAGAGCAGCACCGCTCCAAAGACCATCGCGATCAGGAGGAAGAGCGCGACATTGCCGACCACGATCCCCAGCCCGAGGATCATCGCCGCCGCAACCGCGTAGGCCGTCGCCGCCCGGCCACCGATCGACCCCGTTGCGACTGCGTTCCAGACCAGTGCGGCGAGGTAGGCGGCGACGATCGCCAGCGGAATGCCGAAATGAAGCAGGAAATCGCCCAGGTTCCGCGTCAACGGCAGCGATTCGACAGTGCGGGGGAACCGGCCATACCTCGTGAAGAAGGGAAGGAACGCCAGCCCGGCGGTGGCCATCACGATCAGCGTCAGGAGGGCCGTGTCCCGCACGATCGCCCAGCTCTCGCTCCACTCCGTGGCGACTCCGGCGGCCAGCACCGCCAGGCCGGCGACGAGCAGCAGCAGCGGGATCGCGGCGAGCCAGTTCGTCGTCAGCACGAACCCGAGCACGAGTCCCATCGGAACCGCGAACCGGAGCGCCGCACGCCATCCGCCGAAGAGGCGCATCGGGTCGCCGCTGGAGTCCGGAGCACCGGGCATCGTTGCCACAAAGCTGGTCACGATCGCGATCGCGGCGACGATCAGCGGCATCGCAAGCTGGGTCGGCCCCAGGTTGCCGCCGAGAAAGCTCGCGAGTGGGAACGTCATCGTCTCGCGGTCCAGGAACGCAGCCACGAACCCCCAGGGCGGGGCCGGGAGCAGGCCGAGCAATGTCGAGCCGCTGGTCCGGTCGCCAATGATTGCACCCGGTCCACGGGTGACCAGGACGTCCAGCGCGATATTCGCGGCTCGCCACGCGAAGCCCAGCGAGCCGAGCCCGGCCAGCAGCAATGGCGCGATCAGCGCGTACCCCATCGCTCCACGATCGGCGGCACGGTCATCCTTCCCCTCGGATCGGAGCCGGAACCGGTCGATCAGGACCGCGCCCGCGATCCAGGCGTTGAGGCAAAGCAGGGCGAACAGCGTCGCGATCGTCAGCGAATAGGCACTCCCGGCGGCGATCCCGGTCAGCCGGGCGAGGGCCGCCCACGGTACGTAACCGAGGTAGGTGTCGTGAATGGTCCCGCCCGCGAGCCACGGATCGTACGGCGGGAACTCCGGTGTCCGGATCGTGGCGGTGAGCACACCCAGATCCAGTGGTGACATGCTCCCGGAATCCAGCGAGAGGCGATCGGAACCGAGTGCGCGGACTCCCGCCGCCACCGCGAACACGCCCCCGAACAGCAGCTCGGTGGCGACGATCCAGGCACGGCGCTGGCGCAGGTCGGCGCGGAGTGCCCGGAGGTTCGATCGGACCGCCAGCGCCCCGAGGCCGAGCATCGCAAGCCAGGCGATGAGCACCGGTGCTGTCCCGAAGGACAGCGGCGACGTCGTGGTCAGGAGCCAGGCCAGCCACCCGACACCCACCACTCCGAGCGTCTTGGCCAGCGCATAGCCCCGGTCCGGCATGCTCGACGCGAGACGCCAGAGGATGGGGATCGCCGGGATGGTCATGAGCTGAAGCGCCACATACCAGAAGAGGGTTGGCGCCCGGTGCTCGAGCGCATCGAGGCCGGCGATACCGGCCGGCGTGCCGGTCCGCGCAAGTGTGGCCTGCCCCCCCTCGTCGAGCATCATCCGGCCGGGCTGCGTCTGGGCCGGCAGAAGCGGGATCCCACCCCGGCCCAGCGCGTCGTTGAGCAGGTACCAGGCGGCGTCGTCCGACCAGGCGGCGGACTTCCGGAAGATCAGGACTTCAGGGTGGTCGTAGACCGTCAGCGACTCCTCGGCCCCCCGGTCGTCCAGCGC
>CADCWJ010000485.1 GCA_902806365.1 uncultured Thermomicrobiales bacterium | reverse complement strand
TCTCCCGCGCCACCTCGATCACCACGGTCGGCCTCTGCCACAGCGTCCAGGGCACCGCAGGCGAGCTTGCCAACGACATCGGCATCCCGGTCGATCAAATCAATTTCACCTGCGCCGGGATCAACCACATGGCGTTCTACCTCACCTTCGAGCGCGACGGCGCCGATCTTTACCCCGCCATCCGCCAGGTCGGGATCGACGGACGTGTGCCGGACGGTAATCGCGTGCGGTACGAGATGCTCAGGCGCACCGGCTATTTCGTGACCGAGTCGAGCGAGCATTTCAGCGAGTACACGCCATGGTTCATCAAGCGGGATCGGCCGGACCTGATCGAGCGCTTCAACATCCCGCTCGACGAGTACCCGCGGCGCTGCGAGCGGCAGCTCGAGCAATGGGACAGGATGCGGGCACGGTACGAGGGGGCGGAGCCGATCGAGCATGTCCGCAGCCACGAGTACGCCTCACGGATCATCCTCGGTGGGGAGACCGGTGAGCCGCAGGTGATCCACGGCAATGTCCCGAATCACGGGCTGATCGCGAACCTGCCGGAGGGATGCTGCGTCGAGGTACCATGCTTGATCGATCGCAGCGGCCTCCAACCGGTCGCGGTCGGGACTCTGCCACCCCACCTCGCTGCGATGATGCAGACGAACATCAACGTCCAGGCGCTGACGGTGGAAGCGGCGCTCACGGGCAAGCGGGAGCACATCTACCACGCCGCGATGCTCGATCCCCATACCGCCGCCGAGCTCGACCTCGACCAAATCTGGCATCTCGTCGATGACCTGATTGACGCTCACGGCGATCTGCTGCCCGCCTACCATTGAGCGCCTCGCTCCGATCCGGGTGCCCTCATGTGGTCGCCCCACGCCCGGCACCATCCGGTAGGGGCGACCTTGCGTGGTCGCCCGGCGATCGTCAGAGACCGGTTGGGTCGCGGGCCGACCTCATCCCCACGCGGACATGAGCTGCTCCCTACCGTTCCGGCGCGAGCGCTCGCCCCACCGCAGCCTGCCAGGCGGCGTACCGTGACGCGCGCTCGTCCTCCGACCATGTCGGCTCGAACCGGCGATCGACCTCCCAGGCGCCACGAACCTCATTCCGGTCGCGCCACACACCCGCCCCGAGCCCGGCGAGATAGGCGGCGCCGAGCGCTGTCGTTTCAATGTTCTTCGGCCGGACCACGGGCACGCCAAGCACATTGGCCTGGATCTGCATCAACAGGTCGTTCCGGGAGGCTCCTCCGTCCACCCGCAGCTCGGCGAGCACGATACCGGAATCGGCCTGCATCGCATCCAGTACATCCCGGCTCTGGAAGGCGATCGCCTCCAGCGTGGCCCGTGCCAGGTGCGCCGCGGTCGATCCCCGTGTCAACCCGGTGATCGTTCCCCGCGCCGCCGCGTCCCAGTACGGAGCACCGAGCCCCGCCAAAGCGGGGACGAACGCGACTCCGCCGCTGTCCGGCACCGACGCGGAGAGGGCCTCCACATCGGCGGCCCCGCGGATGATCCCCAGGCCGTCACGCAACCACTGCACCGCCGCACCGGTGACAAAGATCGCGCCTTCCAGCGCGTACTCCACCCGGTCCTCGATGCCCCAGGCGATCGTCGTCAGAAGGCGATGGGTCGACGCCATCGCTTCCTCTCCGGTTTGCATCAGAAGGAACGACCCGGTGCCATAGGTATTCTTTGCCTCGCCGGGCGCGAAGCACGCTTGCCCAAAGAGGGCGGCGTGCTGATCCCCGGCCACCCCGGCGATCGGGATCGCCCGCCCGAACAGGGACGGATCGGTCTCCGCCAGGATCGCGGAGCTGCCCCGTACCTCAGGCAGGAGGGACCGCGGAATCCGCAAGTCGTCCAGCAGCGCATTCGACCAGGCCAGCGCGCGGATGTCGTACAGCATCGTCCGGGAGGCGTTCGAGTAATCGGTGACGTGCTCCGCGCCTCCAGAAAGGTTCCAGATCAACCAGCTATCGACCGTGCCCGCGAGCAGTTCCCCGTCTTCGGCGCGCCGCCGCAACCCCGCATCCTGGTCGAGCAACCAGGCGATCTTGGTCGCCGAGAAGTACGCGTCCGGCACCAGACCGGTGATGCGCTGGTAGACATCGGTCATTCCGCGTTGTGCAATCTTCTCGATCAAGGGGGATGTCTGGCGGCTCTGCCAGACGATCGCGGGCGCGACCGGCTGCCCCGTCTTCCGGTCCCACAGGATGGTCGTCTCGCGCTGGTTGGTGATCCCGATCGCCGCGATGTCGTCCACGGCCGTGCCGCTCGCGTCCAGGACCCGTTCGATCACTTCCCGGGTCACGTCCCAGATGTGGGTCGCATCCTGATTGACCCAGCCGGGTCGCGGGTAAATCTGCTCGATCTCCCGCTGCTCGGCCGCGACGACCGTGCCAGATTCGTCGACGAGCATCGCCCGGCTCGATGTGGTGCCCTGGTCGATCGCCAGGATGCGTTGCTGCTTCGCCATGCACAAGCCCTCCCTGCCCCGTCTCGAAAGCACGTTCGCGGCGACCGGCGTCCGATCGTCGCCGACCGGTTCAGACCGCGCCGATGGCGGCGATTCCCTGAATGAAAAACCAGGCGGCGAAACCGAGGATCACGACGCCGCTGATCCCGGTGATCCATTGCATCCCCCGGCCGGTGACGAACCGGCTGGCGATCCGGGCCAGGACCGCGATCGTCGTTACCCACACGAGCAATCCGAGGAAAACGCCACCCACGAGCACCGGAGCGCCGGCACGCCCTACCCGCTCGACCGCCTCGGCAACGAGCGCCGCGCCAACGGAGAGCCAGTAGACAATGCCCATCGGGCTGAGACCGGCAATCAGGAGTCCGGTCACGTAACTGCGTCCCGGGTGCGGCGCCTCCCCGACACGGTCGCGCGGGCCCGACAGCGCCGTCCGAATGCCACCAACCCCGACGAACGCCAGCATGAACCCACCGGCCAGGAACAGCGGCACGCGCAGGGCCGGGCTGTCAGCCAGCGGCGTGAGCCCGCTGACGACCAGGAGTGCGTAGAGGGTATCGACCGACAGCGCTCCGAGACCCACGAACCAGCCGCTGCGAAATCCGAAGCGGATCCCGCGATTGATGATTTCGATGTTGACCGGGCCGATCGGGGCCGCGAGCGCGACCCCGATGAACATTCCGTAAAGCATCAGTCCCAGCGCGTCGGTCACCGACAAGGCATCTCACCACCGCCTGCAGAGCGCACCTACTGGCGCACCAACAGCTTCGATGCCTCACCGCTGCCAGCAGCGGGCGGCCGCCATCGCTCCCCCGGTTTGCCGGGCGCCACCTCACGATCGTGACTATAATGCCTTGAACTTCCGGACGAACACGGCGTCGGCATGATCTTCAGAGGTCATCGGTTGCACGGTCCAACCCGATGGATCGCCTCACCGGGTTCCGCGGCGGCTCCGGATTGTGGTCCGGAGCCCTTTAATCACGAAGGGGACGCCTGGATGAACGACCGACCTGATGACGAACGGCGAAGGGACGATCCCGACTTCACGAGTCCCGCCGATGATCCATCCCACCAGACCGGTGTCGAGCGTTTCCCCGGTACGCCGCGCCAAACTCCGGAGGATGCCCCCCGGAATCTCGAACGATGGGCTGCCGACCCGGCACTCGACTCCGCGGGCACGGTTCAACCGAAGGCGCGCGCCGAGGAGCCAGATCCGCTGGAGCGGCCACTCGATGAGGAACTCACGCCGCTGCCGCGGGCATTCGAGCCAGACGTCTCCTCGCCATCGTCCTGGAAGGCTGGCGGAGACGACAGCTCCCCATACCCCCCGACATCACCGGAAGCAGCGTGGGCGGACACCGCGGGCCCGACGCATGCGCCCGGAGTCGCATTCGAGCGCCTCGACGATTCGACGTCCGAGCCAGCGGCCCCGCAGGATAGCCGGCTCATCCATCTCGAACACACCCACGATCACACCGCTGGGCCCTTGTCGCACCTCCATGGTGACGACGCCGGCGCGGCCGTGGAGGACGGTCCCGTCGATAACGTTGAGCCCGCCGCCGGTCTTACTCACGGCGCGATGACTTCGCCAACTTCATCGCCTGGCGGGAGCGACGATGTCTCCCCGCAGGCCGCGACCGCCGACTTTCTTCACATCGAGGATCGGCGCGGCAACGCCATACCGCCCCCGCCCAATGTGGCCGGGGAAGACGAGTCGCCCCCGGCGCCTCCCGCTGGAGACGACAGCGGCGAAGCCAGGGCGCGCGGGTTCCTCGGCAGCATCGGTTCCGCTGTTGGGACGGCCCGTGAGGCAATCTCCGGGCGCGCGGCGGGCGTGGGACGTGACACCGAAGCCGGCACCCGGGTCGAAACGGAATCGGAGGGCACTGCCCCGGACAACGGAACTGCTCCGGGCGAGCGTCGCGTCGATGGCCTGCTGGAACGATTCCGGGGCGAGCCGGGCGATCTGCTCGATCCCTCGCTGCGCGCCGCGACAGCGGTCCCCCAGCGGATGGTCCTGATCGGAGGGGTAGTCGCCATCTTCCTTTCGCTGCTCTCGAACAATGCCGGGATGGCGCTGATCGTGGCGAGTGCCATCGTCCCGGTCTCGATCTCACTTGCGCTGAACCAGCGCGACCTCTTCGAAAAGGAGTCCACGAGCGCAATCAGCGCGGTCGGCGGCGCCGGGCTCGTGTGCGGCGTGATCATCGCGCTGGTGTCATCCTGGATCGCCAGCGGGGCCTGGTTTTCCTACGGCACGCTGAACTACGGTGCCATCGGGTTTGGCGGCCGGTTCTCCAACCTGGCCGGCTCGCCACCGTTCAGCGTCTGGCTCCTGAACGGATTGGTGCTGCCGCTTCTGGGCCTGGCCGCGATCGCGGCGGCACCGATCGCGCTGCGGCGCTGGCCGCAGTTCCGCAACGAGGTCATGGATGGCGTCATCTTGTGCGGAACCTCAGCGGCGGGTTTCGCCATCGGCTCGGCGATCGTCTACTGGGCGCCGATGGTCTCCGGACGCGGTCCGCAAACCGACGTTGCCGATTGGACGCTCTCCACACTCGGGGTGACGTTGCTGCGGCCAATCGTGATCACGCTCGCCGGGGCCATGCTCGGCGCGGGGATCTGGAAGTACGCGTCGTCACCGAAACCTGTCGCCTTGTTCCTGCCCCTGCTCGGGAGCGTGGCCGGCACGCTCCTGCTGAGCCTCGGGTCGCTTCAGTTCGGCCCGTCCGGTCTGTGGCCGGAGGTGATATGGACGGCACTCGTGGCGATCGCCTCGTTCATGATCTACCGGCTCGTGCTGAATGGGGCGATCTCGACGGATCGCGTGGTCGTTGGAGACGACGGGGCGCGCGTGGTCTGCCCCAACTGCCACCTGATCACCCCGGCCGGCGCGTTCTGCGCTCACTGCGGCACCGCACTCGACCATGCTCCCGCGCCCGCACCGGCACCGGCGTCCGTGACGTGGGAAGAAAAATCACGCGGTTGAACCCACCGCCACGTCGCCTGCTTTGGGCTCGTTCGCGCTGCGCCGCTCCCGGTCACGCCAAGCGGCAGTCAGGTTGAACGCTCGTCCGGGAGCGAGGGGCTCAGGGCAGTTACGCGGAGAGCACCACCGCCGGCTCTTCGCCCAAGGCGGTGATCCGGACCGGTTCATGAGCCGGGATCGTGGTTTCGTCGAGCTCGTCGTCAAGGCCGGCGAGCACCTCATGAAGCGCCAGCCCGTGGCGATGGATGTGAGCCAGTTCGTCCGGCGTGATCGTCTGGTAGCCATCGCTCAGCGCCCGTTCCGGATCGGGATGGACCTCGACCATCAGCCCGTCGGCGCCCGAGGCGAGACCGGCCATCGCCATCCGCTTCACCAGCGAACGCCGCCCCGTGCCATGGCTGGGATCGACGATCACCGGCAGATGCGAGACCTCCTTGATTGCCGGCACGATATTGAGGTCGAGATTGAACCGGAACGCTGCGTCGAACCCCCGGATCCCACGCTCGCACAGCACGACATTGGGATTGCCATTGGCCATGATGTATTCCGCGCTCATCAGCAACTCTTCGAGCGTCGCGGAGAAGCCCCGCTTGAGCAGCACCGGCGTCGTACATTGGCCGATGCGCTTGAGGAGGGGAAAGTTCGCCATGTTGCGGGAGCCGACCTGAAGCATGTCGGCATAGCCGGCGACGACCTCGACCTGATCCGGCTCCATGACTTCGGTCACGACCGCCAGCCCTGTCGCTTCGCGGGCGGCGGCAAGGTGCTGCAGACCTTCGAGGCCAAGCCCCTGGAACGAGTATGGCGAGCTACGTGGCTTGAACGCCCCTCCCCGAAGCATCGTCGCCCCGGCCGCCTTGACCGCGCGGGCGAGGTCGACCAGTGTCTCCCGCGATTCGATCGAGCATGGTCCGGCCATGATCACCGGCGTGCCGCCGCCGATCCCGACGCCGCCGGCATCGACGATGCTGGAAGCCCGCGCTTCGAGGCTGGCGAGCATGTAAGGCTTGTGGACCGACTGGATCGATTCGACACCCGGCAACTCGCCCAGGAGTGGTGGCAGTGAGCCCACGATCGCGACGACCTCGCCACCGCGGCCGTTCGTCATTGTCTGGGTGCGAAGTCCTCCTTCGGCGGCGGCGAGCAGGATCGCGGCCCGGGTCGATTGAGGCGCCTCGGAAGAGATCGTGATCAGCATGTCGTGCTCCTGTTCCATCGTGCCGTCGGATGTCGCTCGTGCCGCGTCAGAACACCGGGTTGGTCGCGTTCCGGCAAACAAAAAACCGAGGCATGTGCCTCGGTTCCCCCCTCGATGCTTCCTGATGTTCGGCGGCGATCAGCGCGATCGCCCCATCAGGGCAGCCGGGGGGCGAGTAAACCAGTAGAAATAGAACGACGCGGAAAGGCACGGCTCACCGACGGTGGCCGCGCTTGCCGGTCGAACGTGAACTGGTGTGTCGTTCCCTGTCGTGCTCATTGCGAGCGCAGCGTAGCGGGTCGGAGGATGCCCTGTCAAGGCATGGACTTCGATCCCGCGCTCCGGAGACCGGCGGCCTGCTCGCTTGGCCGGTGGTAAGTCACTTGCGGCGGATGCCGTGGTGGTCGATCATGAAGCCAATCGGGCCTAGGGATTGGCGCTTCGCCCGTTTCGGATGTCCAGATCGCAATCGCACGAGAGGATTCTTTGCCATGGCGTTTCAACTTCCCCCGCTTCCCTACGCGTTCAATGCGCTCGAGCCGCATATCGACGCGCAGACGATGGAGATCCATCACGACAAGCACCACGCGACCTACGTGCAGAAGCTCAACGACGCCGTTGCCGGGACGCCTTTCGAAAACATGGCTCCCGACGACCTCATCAGGAACCTGAACCAGGTTCCCGAGGAGAAGCGCACAGCGGTCCGCAACAACGGCGGCGGGCACGTCAACCACACCTTTTTCTGGGATTTGCTGACGCCCGGCGGCGCGACCGCTCCCACAGGAGCCCTGGCCTCGGCGATCGACGAAACCTTCGGCGGGCTCGATGGACTCAAGGAAAAGGTGAATACGGCGGGCGCAAACCAGTTCGGCTCCGGCTGGGCCTGGCTGGTGGTCGACGCCAGCGGCAAGCTCGATGTCGTCGGCACGCCGAACCAGGATAGCCCGCTGACAGGCGGTCACACCCCGGTCGTCGGTGTCGACGTTTGGGAGCATGCCTATTACCTCAAGTACCAGAACCGGCGCCCGGCCTATCTCGACGCATTCTGGAACGTGGTCAACTGGGACGTTGCCAGCAAGAACTTCGACGCTGCCTCGAATTAACCGGTTTCCGACTGACAACAGCGAAACACCATCACGAAGCGATTCGTGGTGGTGTTTCCTTGCGTGCGTCGCGCCAAACGCCCGCTGGCCTCATCCCTGCCGTTTGACGACAGGGTCGTGCTTGCGTACGGTTGAGAGGCTACACGCGCGCGGACCGGCACGTCGACTGATACGAGGAGCGAGCGCCACCGATGTCCCCAACCCAACCGTCATCCCATCAGCGACGTTCGGTCCTCCGGCATGCCGTTCGCCAGAAGCGGAACCCGGCGCCGTACCGGGTGCTCGCGCTCGGACTCAGCCTTTTCCTGGCGGTAGCCTCAATCGTTGGCGTCCTGGCGCAAGGGCTTGGCCCGGCCGGGCCCTCGCCCGCCCAGGGGAACGCGTCGGTGATCGCGCAAGGCGTCGCCCAGATCAGGGATGTGGACACGCGCTGGCGGGTCGCCGCATTCAACGTCGAAGCTGGCTCTGAAGCAATCGCGGTGCGCTACCCCGCCTTCGTCCTGGGCGGCACAACACCCTTGCTCGTCACCGACCTCACTGCGGGAACTCGACAGCGCGTGGCGCCGGGCGAGGGCGCGTTCATGACCCCCGGCCAGATGATCCGTCTGGAGACGTTCGGCCCGCCCGACCAGTTCACACTCCTCGAGCTTTCTCCGGCCGATGCCGAGCTCAGCATGGGCGTGCTCGGCGGCGAGAGCGGTTCCTTCGTGCCTCAACCCGGGATTCGCGATCTCGACCTGATCCGCACCGTCGCCCCGGCGGGGGCCGTATCCACGTTGGACGCCGGTGCCGGCCCGACACTCATCCGGCTCAGCGCCGGCCAGATTACTGTCACCAGCGACGACGCCACACCTGTCACGCTCTACGCCGGGCAAGCCCAAGCGTTCGACGGACCGCTTTCGATCGAGTCCGGTCCCGAAGGCGCAACATATGTCGCCGCCTATATCGGAGCGGTGATCGAGTTCGGTGATATCGGCACCCCGGTCGCGACCCCAGTGACCGAAGAGGCGACTCCGTCCGCACCACAACCCGGCATCGTTCTTGGCTCGACGCCATCACCGGCCACGCCGCCGGTCGATGCCGCTGGTGACCCCGATGGAGACGGGCTGACGTCCGCCCGGGAGGCGGAACTCGGAACCGACCCGAGCCTCGCCGATACTGATGACGACGGAATCAACGACGGTGAAGAGATCAATACCTACAACACCGATCCACTGAATCTCGACACCGACGGCGACCTGTTCTACGACGGCGGAGAGCTCATCCGTGGCACCGATCCGCTGGCGATCGATTCCGACGGAGACGATCTGACTGACGGGAACGAGGAATACACGACCGGTACCGACCCGGTCACTGCAGACACCGATGGCGATGGCATCGACGACGGCCAGGAAATCGAGGACGGCACCGACCCGCTGGAGGCCGATACCGCCGACGACGAGGAGCCGACCGTTGAGCCCGAGGGAGAACCTACGGAGGAAGCCGCGCCGGAGCCGACCGTGGAAGAGGACGCCGGTGGAGACGAAGGTGAGGGCAGCCTCGATCCGGACGGCGACGGCCTTGTGAACAGTCGCGAGGCAGCCGCCGGCACCGATCCACTCGATGGCGACACCGATGGCGATGGTGTCAACGACGCCAACGAGGTCGACTTCGGCTCCGATCCGCTCGATGAGACCAGCTTCCCGTAGCGGCTGACTGGCGCAGG
>CADCWJ010000484.1 GCA_902806365.1 uncultured Thermomicrobiales bacterium | reverse complement strand
TTGACCTTGGTCAGGCGCTCGTGGATCGCCGAAGCCGTCGTCAGCGGCTGGCCGATCAGGACGCGCTTGACGCGGACGAGCGTCCGGCCGATCCCGCTTCGGCTCGCGTTCGCGTCCTCGCCGGCGACCAGGTAATCGGGCCCGATGCGCTTGAGCTCTTCTTCCCGTCCCTGGCGAATGACCCGGACGTAGCGATCGCCGACGTGAGACCCCTGAAGCGTCTGCTTGCCTTCGAGGTCCGGTCGAATGTCGACGCCACGCTTGGACTGCGCCTTGATCTTGCGTTTGGGTTTTGGACCTTCGTCGGCTGAGCCGCCGAGCTCCGGTGATGTCGAGGACGTTCCGCTATCGCGGCCGCTTGCCTCGACCTGTTCGTCTGCCGGCATGGTATGTGACTCTCCCCGGAACGGAGGGTGTGGATCGTCGCCCTGGGACACGATCATCGTGCGTGTGGCGGTGACGCGTCGCCCCGTCTGGTTCTCCAACTGCACGGCCAGGCAAGCATCTTGCCAACGATGATAGGGTCGGTTGCCGGACCATCTCCGGGTCACCCCTGGCGCACAGCGCTTCCCCGTCTGAACGCCTGTATCGCGTCCATGCGCGGCGGAATACTACGCGCTGGAGTAACCTGTCCGCAATATGTCAGGCAGGCGGCCACGCTCAGGACATTCGTGCCGTGGGACATGGTGGACCACGAGGCAATCCGGGGCGTATGCCGGGATGGCCCAACCCCTGCCGCATGCGATTGGTGGGCACCCGTGAGCTTGCCCGTTCGGCGGCCTTTCAGGGAACAGTCCAATGCATGTCCGCCGATGGAAACGCCGCTAATAACCGGTGCGTTGTAAAAGACGAGAGAAGATCGAGACTGGGCTCCGGGCATCGAGGCAGACGGTCCTGATGGAACCACACGGCGTGAACCCAGGCTGGTGCGCCGGCTCCGGAAAGGGCAAGGGCAGTGACATGACATCACCGCATCGACCACGTGTATCGGTCCGCCGCTGGTTTGCGGTGGTGACGCTCTGCGTCCTGGGGCTCGGGCTCTTCGTGGTCGCGGTCCCGCCAGCCGTCGCGCAGGAAGCGGCGCTGGCCCAGAGCGAAGCTGATGAGCGGCAGGGCCAGCCTGGCCCGGCTGGGAGAAAT
>CADCWJ010000483.1 GCA_902806365.1 uncultured Thermomicrobiales bacterium | reverse complement strand
TTCTTCATCGACAAGCAGGGTCGCTCGGGAATCGAGGCCCCATGGTCGGCCGGTCGCACCGGAAAGCGGAGCCGGGGCCTCTTTCGCGATCGTCCGGTAGGGTTGATCACCTCTGTTGGACCAGAACATCATGAGTATCGCTGGAAGGACTCTGTGGCCCCGGCGGAAGAAACCAAAGCCTGGATCGTGGACGGCTTCGCGCAGGGCGCTTTTCCCTGGTTCACCAAGTTCAACGCCACCATCTCGGACAACCGCTGGGTAGCACCCGTGGTCGAGGCGTTCAATCTGCACGCCTCGATCGAGCCCGTGCTTGCCCAGATGCCGATCACGGCCGAGGTGGCCCTCCTCGATCCGACGCAGTCCGACCGCTCTTTCCATCCCGAGGCTCGGCGCCGGGAGTTCTCCCATGAAGACGGCTTCTACCAGGCGCTGGTAGAAGCAAGGATCCCGTTCGAGTTCGTCGCGGACCAAGTACTCAGCGCCGAGGAACTCGCGCCGTTCAAGGTGCTGGAGCTCGCCAACGCCGAGCGCCTCAGCGATGCGCAGTGTGCGGTGATCAGGACGTGGGTGGAGGCCGGCGGTAGCCTCGTGGCGGCTTACCAGTCATCCCTGTTCGACGAAAACGGAACGCCGCGGTCAAACTTTGGGCTCGCTGACGTGCTGGGCGTGGACCTTGTCAAGCCGAGCCGGGGTCCGGTGAAGAACAACTATATGGCACTTACCGGGGAGCACCGGATGCATGCCGGGTTGTCCGGCGCCCGGCGGATCATCGGCGGCACTCATCTCATGGAGGTCTCTGCCCGGGATGGGACCGAGGTTCCGTTCCGGTTCATCCCGGACTTCCCTGATCTCCCGATGGAGGAGGTCTATCCACGCGAGGGACCAGCCGGGCCGGCGATCGTCACTCGAGAGTTGGGGTCTGGTGGCCGGGCGGTCTATTTCGGGTTCGACGTGGGCTCGCTGTATTGGGAGACACTCCAGGCCGATCACGGCGTGGTGATCGCCAACGCGGTCCAGTGGACCCTGCGGGACCGGCCACATGTCCGGATCCACG
>CADCWJ010000482.1 GCA_902806365.1 uncultured Thermomicrobiales bacterium | reverse complement strand
CTCCTGCAGCAGTTCTCCCGCGCGGTGATGGGATCGAACAACGTCGACCGGTTGCTCTCTCCGCGACAGTCGGCAGTTGAGCGGGCGACGCGCGAGGCGCTCGGGGTCGATGTCGCGTCCACGAACAACATGCAGGAGCTGTTCTCGGCGGCGAAGAACATCATCGTCGTCGGTCCATCGATCTTCGATCACGCTCCGATTACGTCGTACTGGATCAACCACGCCCGGCACTACCGCGACGCTCGCATCACCGTCATCAGCTCGGAGCACTACCTGCTCTGCGACCGGGCGGTATTGTGGCTTCAGCCCAGGCCCGGGACGACTGACCTTGTCGTTCACGCAATCGCCGCGGAAGTCGTGCGGCTCGGTCTCGATACGTCGAGTGCCGGCGAAGCGGCACGGAGCGCTGACTGGCGGGCCCGGATCGAAGCGGTCGATCTCGCAAGTGTCGCCCTCGCGACCGGTGTTCCGGCAGAGGACATCACGCGGGCCGCGATTCTCTTTGTCACTGGCAAATCCGAGGTGCCCGCGGCGGTCCCGGACGAAGGGTTCCCACCCGGAGCGATCTTCAATACGACCGCCCACGTGAGCGACGGAACGATTGCGGACGATCCGCACGCGGTCACAGCGGCGTGCGCCAACCTGAGCATCGTCACCGGCAATCTGGGCCGGGCTGGCGGTGGCATTGCTTCCCACCGTGGCCCCGCCAACTACCAGGGCACGACGGACATGGGCGCGACACCATCGCTTCTTCCTGGCGGCGTCAGGGTCGATGATGCGCAAGCACGGCGCCGGTTCCAGGATGCCTGGCTGCCACGCTGGGCGGAGCAGGCGAAGACGTCGAACGGATTCTTGCCGGTTCGATCGCTTCCCACCGAGCGCGGGATCGGCGTGACGCAACTGGCGAGCGCAATCGAGTCCGGGATCGTTACGGCGATGTGGATAGAAGAGGGCCTGCCGGCAGCACGAGCGACCGGCTCCGGGGCTGCGAAAGCCATGTGGTACAAGGACGGGCTCGAAACCCGTGACGGCGAGATCGACCCACGACTGTTCGAGGCGCTCAGGAAGCTGGAGTACCTGGTGGTCGTGGCGGCGTTCCCCTCACCTCTCACCGAAATCGCGCATGCCGTATTGCCGCTCAGTCTCAGCCTGGAGAAGGACGGAACGTTCACCAGCTATGACCGGACCGTGCAACGCGTCCGGATGACGGTGCCGGCCATGGGCGAGGCACGCAGCGAAGCCGAGATCATCCCGGCGGTCGCGAGCCGGATGGGGTATGGACTCAGCGCCGGCCATCCTAGCCGGGTCATGAGCGAGATTCAGCAGCTTGTGCCGGCCTATGCGGGGGTCTCCTATGCTCGCCTGGAGCGCGGAGGGATCGTCACACCGACCCAGGCGTTCGGTGATCCGGGTACGACGATACTTGAACCGAACCGGGGCACCACCCCACTTGCGCCGGCGTTTGTGCTGAGTGAGTCGAATGCTCGGTAGCGTTCCTGACTCCATGTGTACGTGCCAATTCCAGCCATGAAGGGACCATTCGATGCTCGATGAAGTAAAGGGCTTTGGAGTGACCATCAAGCGGATGGTCATGCCCAAGGCGACAATCGAATATCCGGAAGTGAAGCGACCGATGGCGCCGAGGTTCCGTGGCTTGCCGTCGCTCCGGTCGGATCCCGACACGGGCGAGCCACTCTGCGTTGCTTGCGGCCTGTGCGCCCGGATCTGTCCGACGACCTGCCTGGAGATGCATGTCGTTCCGTCAGAGGAGGGCGACCGGGAACTGGGAGAGTTCATCCTCAAGGCTGGACGATGCATGTTCTGCGGGTTCTGTGCGCAGGTCTGCCCGGTCGATGCGATTACGATGAGCCAGGAATACGAACTCACCGTGCTCGAGCGTGACGGCCTGATCTATACCAAGACGGAGCTGGCCACAATCGGCGCCCAGGCACCGATCTGGTGGGATTCCGGGGTGGGGCCTGAGAACCAGCAGACGAATGCGCCCTCCCGGTACGACCGTTTCAAGGATCACGCATCCGAACTGTACTGACGGCCGACCGTTCAGGAGTCGGCGAAGTCCGCGTTCTGAACGGTCCGCCCTGAATCAGCGAAGCGTTGTCATTACTGGCCCGGTCGGTTGCCCGTTACGAAGTCTCAGGCGACCAGTCCTCTGAGCGTGGCAAGGTTCTTCAGGTCTTTTTCTCCTGCGTCGTCCTTCTCGGTCTCAAGGATCGCCGGTCGTCCCGCCAACCTCGAATCGTTCACGAAATGGCGGAAGGCTTCCTCCCCGATCTCACCCTCCCCGATGTGTGCATGCCGGTCCTTGTTGGTCCCAACCGGCATCTTCGAATCATTGAGATGAAGCACACGAAGCTGATCCAACCCGATGGTCCGGTCGAACCGGTCCATCATCCGGGCGTAGCCCTCCGCGCTCCGGAAGTCGTACCCGGCCGCGAAGACATGGCAGGTGTCGAGGCAGACGCCAACACGATCCTTTTCCTCGACATGATCGATGATCGCCGCGATCTCCTCGAACGAACGCCCTAGCGCGGTTCCCTGGCCAGCCGTCGTTTCGAGCAGTGTGAGAGCCTTGTTGTGCGGAATCT
>CADCWJ010000481.1 GCA_902806365.1 uncultured Thermomicrobiales bacterium | reverse complement strand
GATGGCCCAGCCCTTGTTCGATTTCTTCTACCGCGCCGAGTTCTGCGCGCGTTGCCGGTGGCGTGGCGTCGAGCATGCACAGATCCGGCGCGAGTGCCTGTTCGCCGGGCGGCCGATCAACTTCGACGAAGCCCGCCCGGCCGGGTAGCGCCGGGTCGCGGACCAATGTTCGGGTTACCTCTTTTTCCCCATGCTCCGCAGGGGTCATCCTTGTAAGCGGCATCGGTAATGCCCTCTGACGGAACGTGCTTCATGCTGTCGCGTCGCTCTCGGGCGATCACCGGTGCCGCTTACGGCAATCACGCTATGACGTCGATCAAATGGATCGCCACGATCGGATGAAAGGTACAGGACGAGAGTCATGTCTTCGAGCACGTCATCGAGTAATGGAACATCTCCCCTCACCCGCGAGCAGGTGCTCGCGGCGCTCGGCGCCGTGACCGAGCCCGCGACCGGGCGAGGCCTCGTCGATCTCCGCCTCGTTCCTGAGGTCGTCGTCACCGGGCGGGACGTGCGGCTGACGATCGATCTCCTGAGCCCGATCAATTCGACCCGCGAAAAGCTGGAGCGGGATGTCCGCACCGCGCTGGGGACGATCGGCGGGGTCGGGCAGGTCGCGATCGACTGGCGGACAAAGGTCCGGGCGAGTGGCGGCGGCCGCTCCGACGCGCAACCGATCAAGGGCGTCAAGAACACGATCGCGGTCGCCTCGGGCAAGGGCGGCGTCGGGAAGTCGACGGTCGCCGCGAATCTCGCCGTGGCGCTGGCGCGGGCCGGGGCCAGGGTCGGGCTGCTCGACGCCGATGTCTACGGACCGAGCGTGCCGCTGATGATGGGCGTCCACGACAAGCCCCTCATGCGCGACAACAAGATCGTGCCGCTGGAGGCGCACGGGGTGAGCCTGATGAGCATCGGCTTCATCCTCGACCCGACGAAGGCGCTGATCTGGCGTGGGCCGCTTGTCGCCCAGCTCATCAACCAGTTCCTCAACGATGTTCACTGGGGCGATCTGGATTACCTGATCCTCGATCTCCCGCCGGGCACGGGCGATGTCCAGCTCACGCTGGTCCAGAAGATCCCGATCTCCGGAGCCGTGATCGTGACGACGCCGCAGGAGGTCGCGCTGGCCGACGCGGTCAAGGGCCTGAAGATGTTCCAGGAGGTGAAGACGCCGATCCTGGGCATCGTCGAGAACATGAGCGGCTTCATCTGCCCCAACTGCGACGCCGTACATCCGATTTTCGGCGAGGGTGGCGGGCAGCGGACAGCGGAGGAGCACG
>CADCWJ010000480.1 GCA_902806365.1 uncultured Thermomicrobiales bacterium | reverse complement strand
GCGGGCCAGAAGCGACGCTGGAAGATCACGCCGAACTTGACCCCGGCGGCGTCGGTGGCGTCGACCATCTGGTCCGCCGCCTCCAGGGTGATCGAGATCGGTTTCTCGCACAGGACGTGAACGCCCGCTTGAGCCGCGGCGACAACGAGCGCGGCGTGTGCGGGATGGGGTGCGCAGATGAGGACGGCTTCGATCTCGCCACTCCCCAGCATCTCGCGCACACTGGTGTAGCGTTGCGGGACGTCGTGCTCCTCCGCGAGCGCACGGGCACGTCCCTCGTCCGTGTCGCAGACGGCGACGAACTCCGCTTCCGGCAGGTCATGGAGCGCCCGCGCATGGATCTTCGCGATCTTGCCGCAACCGATGAGTCCCGTCCGGACAGCTCGTGTCATGCCCATTCCTCATCCAACAGTCAGTGATCCGTGTCAGCAACCGGTTTTCAGGTCTGAGTTGGCAGCAGCTGCCCGCGCAGGTACTCGGCGGACCATGCGACGCCGTCCAATCCGGGGCAGAGCGGATCCTCGTTCTCGATGGCGATGACGTCGTCGTAGCCAACGTCGCCTAACGCGGAGAAGATCGCCCGCCAATTCAGCTCCCCGAGGCCCGGCAGGCGATACCTCCACCAACCGCTCCCGAGGATGCCCTGGCGCGCCAGCCGCGCCGGCAGGATCTCGATGTCCTTGCCGTCGACGTGGTGGATACGCGAACCGTGGGCGCGGATCAGGTCGGGAATGTGCGGGATCTGGAGCCAAACTAGGTGGGATGGATCGAAGCTGAGCCCGACCGCGGGCGACGGCACCGCCTCGAACATCAGGTCCCAGAGCTCCGGGCTGTGGGCCAGGTTGCCCTCGCCGCCGCCCCGGCCCGCTGTCTCGAAGGCGATCCGGACGCCGCGCTCCTCGGCGTAGCTCGCGAGCGGGCCGTAGACATCACGGAAATGCTGGAGGTTGTCGGCGACCCGGTTTGACGAGTGATTGTCGCCGACGCCCGGCATGCCCCAGAAGTGCATGCCATAGGCCGATCCGGTGTAGGTGACGACGGTGCTGACGCCAAGCGTGACGCAGGCATCGATCGTCAGCCGGAGGTAGGCGATGCGTTCCTCGCGCAGCGACGCGTCGGCGGTGAGCAGGTTCAGCATCGGCGCGAGCGAGGCAATCGTCATCCCGGAATCGCCGAGCATCTC
>CADCWJ010000479.1 GCA_902806365.1 uncultured Thermomicrobiales bacterium | reverse complement strand
TGGCGCTGGTCGAGCACCCGGCGGTCAATACCTCGTTCGAGAACGGCGATCTCTACCAGCACGACACGATCGACATCAATATCGCGATTGCAATGGATGGCGGCCTGATCGCACCCTTTGTTGCCGGCGCTGACCAGAAGAGCCTCGGCTCGATAGCCCGGATCACCAAGGATCTGGGGCGCCGGGCCCGGGAGGGTGGTCTGCGACCGGAGGATTACGAAGGCGGCACGTTCACGATCAGCAATCTCGGGATGTTCGATGTGGACGAGTTCATCGCGGTGATCAACCCGCCGCAGGCCGCGATCCTGGCGATCGGCTCGGTGCAGGAGGTTCCCGTAGTTCGGGACGGCGAGGTCGCCATCGGTCAGGTGATGAAGATAACCCTTTCCGCCGACCATCGCGCGCTGGACGGAGCGCAGGTGGCAGGATTCCTGGGCTCGGTGAAATCGCTGCTCGAGAATCCGATGCTGCTGGCAATCTCCTGATCATGAGCGAGGAGATGTCCGGCGCATGACGACGTTCGAATGGTTTTTATTGATTGTGGTGGTGCTCGGCGTGCCGCTGGTTGTGGCCGTGGTCGTGACGCTGTGGACGCTTGAGCAGGTGCGGCAGCGGAATCGTCGGAACCGTCCCGGGGATGGCGCGAACGGTCCGGTCAAGCGGAATGCCACGCGGGGCGTGGCCGAGCCGGTAGCAACGGCCGCTCCGGGAGACGGGACGGCCCTGGAGACGCCGGCACAGGTTCCGGTGCGGGAATCGGGATCGTCCGGTTGAGCTGAACGCGTGACGATGATGGCCGGGATGTTTCACGTGAAACATCCCGGCTTTTTGTGGGGCTGCCGCAGCGCCGGCACGGGCGGCGGTCTATGCTTGATGATTGGGCCATCGCGATGGGGATGGCACGTACCGGCGATTGGTCAATCGGAAACACGAGGAGAATGGCACGGGTGGCGGACAATCAACGATCTTTGGTCATCATCAAGCCGGACGCGGTGCAGCGCGGGCTGACCGGCGAGATACTGGCGCGATATGAACGGCGCGGGTTGCGGATCGTCGCGCTCAAGCTCGAGGTCGTGTCCCGCGAGACGGCCGAGCGGCACTACGCCGAGCATGAGGGCAAGCCCTTCTTCGCCGGTCTCGTCGACTACATCACGTCGTCTCCCTCGGTTGTCCTGATTCTGGAAGGACCGGATGCGATCGGTGTGGTGCGGACGATGAACGGCGCGACACGTCCGGCCGAGGCCGTACCGGGGACGATCCGGGGCGACTTCGGGCTGACGGTCGGGCGCAACCTGGTCCATGCCTCGGACAGTGTCGAGAGCGCCGCAAGGGAAGTGGGCATCTTCTTCGACGCTGACGCCGCACTGGTGTACCAGCGCGCGATCGATCCTTGGATCGTCGAGGCGTAACCACGTCCGGGTGAACGAGCGCGCACAAGGGCAACGGGCGGTGTTTCACGTGAAACACCGCCCGTTGCCCTTGTGTATTCCATTTGGTCACAAATCGTGTCAGTCGTCCGTGATGTAGAGCAACCCCTGTTGCGAATTGAAGTGGGACATCATCTCGGCAATGAGATTCCGGAGCGTCTGATCGCTAACATCGGGCGAGAGCGGGCGCTGATCGGTAACCGGAAGGCCAGACTGCTTCTGGCGACCGGCCCCGGCACGGTTGTCGGTTCGCGGGCTGCGCCGGTACATCTCGGCGAATATCGCGTCGCCATCGGTCGTGATGTACAAGGCATGATTGGGATCGATCTCGAGGCCGATCATGCCCTGCTCGGGATGATCGCTTACATTCGGATACCCCTCGGGCACGCGCTGGCGGTATTGCTCGGCGGCGATCTGGAACATCGGCAGAACCCGGTCGCGAATCCCTGTCAGGCCTTCTACGGTCACGATCATCTCTCCTGAGCGGCGGCCGGTGTGCCGGTGTGCGGCGAGGCACTGCGCCGATTATCGACCGGCCCCCGCGACGCTGTCCATGACGTGCATCGTACGGATGGCCGTTTCACGTGAAACATCAACCGTCCGGCAGATCGTCCGCGGAGGAGGTGACCCGCCGGTTCTCTTCCGAAAGCTGACTCGCGCGAGGTGCCGATTGCCCGGCGTACTTGTTGTTCACCTTCGTCCGGTACGGAGTCAGGACGGGAGATGAGACCCGCTCGAAGGAGAATGCGCAGATTCGCATGCCGGGGTAGAGGGCGACCGCCATCCGGCCCAGGTTGCTGAGCTCCATCGTCGCCGTGCCGATCCAGCCCGGCTCGAACACCGCCGCCGTTGAATGCACCGTGATCCCGAGCCGCGCAATGCTGGACCGGCCCTCGAGCCGACCGAGCAGGTCGTCCGGCAGTTCGAGGCTCTCCATCGTCGAGGCAAGCGCGAAGTCGCCCGGTTGCATGATGAACGATTCGTCGAATGGGACCTCGATGGTCCGCATCGCGTCACCGATCGACTGCGGATGGCGAGGATCGATGTAGCTGAACCGGCTGTGCTCGAAGACCATGAAGGTCGTGCCGAGCCGGAAATCGACCGAGACCGACCCAAGCTGCGTAGCGAGGTCCGGCGCAGGGTCGATCCTGATCCGGCCCGATTCGAGGGCGGAGATGATGTCGCGATCGGAGAGAACCATGCCGTGCCATTCCCCGCAATTCCCGAATGTGACATAAAGATAGAGGTGGTGGAGAGCGATCTCCGCCCAAGGCGGGACCCCGGGCGCCAGGGCCATCATGGCGCTACCACGCATAGTGTACGGGCAGGGTCCCACCTGTGGCGTTCACGCTCATCGCCTCGGCCATTCACATCACTTCGCGACTCCTCCGGACCGGGACATCCCGACGCCCGACGCCGTGCCAACCGTCGACTGCTGCATGGTAGACTCGCCAGGTCGTAACGCTTCTCTCCCGGATTACCGGCATCGCAAGAATCCCCCAACCGGCTGCCGAATCCACCCCGATGGCGTTGATTGGCAACCGTGATATCCGCTACGAGCTCGCGGCACGCCGCCCTCGCCAGGCACTTGCAAACGTGATCGATGACTGACGACCCCCTCAATGACGCATCGATGGGCTCCTCACCGGAATCGCCGGGCGATTATTTCCGGGTTCAGCGGCGGCGCCATCGCGGACGGCGGTCGGTCCGGCCGGCAACCCCGCAGCGACCGGACCGCGCGCGCCGTTACGCCACGTACCGTCAGGGCCCTCGCACCAGCCCTCCTGTCGGGCTGGCCTTTGCCGCGGCGCTTGCGGGTGGCTGGGGAGACGATGGAGCTGTTCCACGCCCATCCCGGGATCAGGCGGGAGCGGCTCCGCCGGAGGCACCGGCGTCCCCGCCGGTGCCCGCCGCGCCCCCTTCGACCGTTGTCTTCGTCGCCAGGCGCCGCCTGCTTCACCGGCCATGGTTCTGGGTAGCGACAGGCATACCGGCAATCACGGTTATGGCCCTGCTGATCATCCTGGGGCCGGTGGTGTTCAAGAGCGTTACCGCCTACCGCGAGGTCAAGGTGGATTCCGTCGAGCGTGAGCGGTCGGCGTTCGTGGCCGCGCTCAATGCCGAAGGCACTCCGGAGCTGGTGGCCGCGCCGACCGAGGAAACGGATACGGAGTGGTCGGGGACCGAACCGGTCACGATCCTACTCCTCGGCGTCGACATCTCGATCAATGGCGCCTCGCGGACCGACACCCTGATCCTGGTCAACATCGATCCCGTCTCGAAATCGGCGGCGATGCTCTCGATCCCGCGCGATCTCAAGGTCGTGATCCCAGGCTACGGGATCAACAAGATCAACGCCGCCTTCGCCCTCGGCGAGTTCAACCAGGTTCAGGGAGGGGGTGCCGGCCTGACGATCCGCACGATCGAGGCGAATCTCGGGATCCCGGTCTCGCATTTCGCGCAGATCGACTTCGACGGCTTCGTGCGCATGATCGATACGGTCGGCGGCGTCAGTCTCGATGTGCCGTACCCGATCAAGGACGACCTGTACCCGGCCGACAACTTCCAGTATCAGCGCGTCTACTTTCCGTCCGGCTGGCAGCATCTCGACGGTGAGGCCACCCTGCAGTATGCCCGGACGCGCCATCAGGATGGGGACCAGCGGCGCTCCGAGCGGCAGCAACAGGTGCTGCTCGCACTGCGCGACCAGGCCGTCACGCTCGACCTGATCGGGGATCTGCCCACCCTGATCGGTCAGTTCGGCGATTCCGTGCGCACCGACATTGGCATCGACAACGCCGTCAGCCTGGCTCGTCTCGGCGCCGAGATTCCGCGGGACCGGATCACGATGTACTCCCTGATGCCATCGCTGTTCGAGGAACAGCTTCCGGACGAGCCGTATTACCTCGTCGCCGACTGGAGCGAGACAGGAAAGATCCTGTCCGATTTCGCCGGGAGCCGGATCAGGCCGCCCGGTGCGGCGCTCGCGAATCCCGAGTACGACCTCCCGGTCCTGATCCTCAACGGCACCGATACCGAGGGCCTCGCGGGCCGTGTCGGCGATGTGCTCGAATGGAACGGGTTCACCAACGTCGATGTCGCGCTCGCGGATGACGACGATTCGCATGAACAGACGACAATCATCGATACCGGCAACTATCTCGGAACCTCGGCCCTGATCACGAATCTCGTCGGTGTCGGCGCCGATCAGATCACGGTCACCAGCCTTCCCTCGTCGACCGTGACCCCACCACCCCGGACGACGCCGACACCGAAGGCTCGCGACAAGAGAACCAACCGCACCGCCCCCCCACGGGCGAATCTCGACGACTACGATGTGAGCGAGTACGCGATCGTGATCACGCTCGGTGACGACGCGCCCGATCCGGCTGCTGTCGAGCTCCAGCTTGACGAATATCAGGAGCAGATCGACGGTGATCCGGCGATGACGCCCGAGTCCGACGCGACGGGCACCACCGGCACGGAGCCGGGTGACCTCCCTGGCGATGAAACCGGGCCGGATGGCACCGACGGAACCGATGCCGCGCCAGCGTCCGACTCGCCGGTGGAGGATGACGCCAGCGGCACCTGACCCAGCGGTGGCGCCCCTTGGCATCTGTTGCGCCAGGGAACGATCGTTCCGTGCCCAGTCGGCGCCATTCATCAAGAAGGTTGTCCCATGACCTCCACGACCACTCCCGCTCCTCAAACCGCCACCCGGCACGCACCTCTGGTCGAACCGGGGGACGCTGCCCCGGATGCGACGATCCTGGCCGTCGACAACGCACCTGTCACGCTCTCGTCGTTCTGGCTGGAATCGCGAACCGGGCTTGCGCTGATCTTCCTGCGCCATTTCGGCTGCCCCTTCTGCAAGGAGCACGCTCAAGCGCTGCACCAGCGCCGAGACGCGTTCGGGGCGGCCGGGGTGGAGATCGTGATGATCGGACCCGGCACGCCAGCCGAGGCCGCCGCGTTCATCGACGAGCTCGGCCTGGCCGACCCCGTGCTGACCGATCGGGACCGCACCGCTTACCGGGACTATGGCCTTGGCCAGGCGCCTGTCCGCTCCCTGCTCGATCCACGGGTCATCGCCGGCGGCGTTCGGGCCGCGGCGAAGGGGTTCCTGCCCCGAACATCGAGCGGCAATCCGCTTCAGCTCCAGGGGCAGTTTCTGATCGACCACGACGGTATCGTCCGCTCCGCGACCCGGCCCCGGCTCATGAGCGATATCCCGTCCGCCACCGCGCTGCTCGCCGCCGCGGAAGCGCTGACCGCCGCGCGATGACCCGCCAGCCGCCGGATCAACAGAGGCTTTGGTCCCAGGCCTGGGCGCACGAGAATGGCACGAGCTCCGAGACATCGGCGTTCTTCGGGGAGTGCGCGCCGCTCGTCCCGCCAGGCGCACGGATCCTGGAGCTCGGATGCGGCCAGGGGGCCGACGCGGCCGCATTCGCCTCCCTCGGGCATGAGGTGACGGCAACCGACTTCGTCGCCGGCGTGATCGAGCGTAATTCCCGGCGTCACGCCGGCCAACCTCGCCTCATGTTCCAGCACATGCGGATCGACGAGCCGTTCCCGTTCGCCGCTGCTGCGTTCGATGTCGTCTACGCCCATCTCACGCTGCACTATTTCACCGACGCGGTGACCAGACGCATCTTTGAAGAGATTCACCGTGTGCTGCGGTCCGATGGGATTTTGATGTTCGCCTGCAAGTCGGACCAGGATCCACTCCACGGCAGGGGTATCGAGACCGAGCGGGACATGTTCGCCCTCGATGGCAAGGTTCGTCACTTCTTTTCGGACGCCTATGCCCGGGCCTGCCTCGCCGACGGGTTCGTGCTGGATCGTCTGGAGTCACGAACCGGCCATCTCTATGGCGCCCCAAGTGCCTGGATCACCGCGATCGCCCGCGCCGCGCC
>CADCWJ010000478.1 GCA_902806365.1 uncultured Thermomicrobiales bacterium | reverse complement strand
GGAGGCACCCTCCCGCATGCATACCCTCAACCTGGGGATCCTGGCGCATGTCGACGCCGGAAAGACGAGTCTGACTGAACGGATCCTCTTCGAAACCGGCGTTATCGCCGATGTTGGCCGCGTGGATCACGGCACTACGCAGACCGATACCCTCGATCTTGAACGCCAGCGCGGCATCACGATCCAGTCGGCGGTCGCATCGTTCGAGCTCGACAACCTTGCCGTCAACCTGATCGATACTCCCGGCCACTCGGACTTCATTGCCGAGGTCGGGCGGGCGCTGCAGGTGCTCGATGCCGTGATCGTCGTCATCTCGGCCGTCGAAGGCGTCCAGTCGCAGACCCGGCGCCTCGTCCAGGCGGTCAAGGCGTCCGACATTCCGCTGCTGATCTTCGTCAACAAGGTCGACCGGACCGGCGCGAGAAGCGACGACCTCGTCGCCGAGATCGCGCACGGGCTCGATCTGTGTCCACTCGTGATGTCGACGGTATCGGGGATCGGCACCCGGTCGGCGATGGTGCAGCAGCGCGGTGTCTCCGAGCCGGCGTTTGCCGACCATGTGCTCGACGTGCTTGCCGAGCACAATGACGATTTGATTGGACGGTATCTCGCGGACGGTGACGATATTCCCACGTCCCTGCTGCAGACGGAGCTCGCGCGTCAGGTTCGCGATCGCCTGGTCGTGCCGGTCCTGTTCGGATCGGCGATCACCGGTGCAGGTGTCCCGGAACTTCTCCGTGAGCTACCCCGGTTGCTGCCCGGAATCGACGACCGCTCCGGCGAAGCGTTGTCCGGCGTTGTCTTCAAGATCCAGCGAACCGCCAGGGGCGAGAAGGTCGGCTTGGTACGGGTGTACTCCGGGCGGTTAACGATCCGCGAGCACGTCACCGTACGACGCGCGCTGACCGCCGGTCGGGAAGCGTGCTATGACGCGCGCATCACCGGCATCGAACGGTATCGGTCTGGAGCGGTGGAAACCGTCAGCAAGGCGCACGCGGGGGATGTCGTGCGCCTCCACGGCATCCCGGAGTTGATGATCGGAGATGTGCTGGGCACGGTGCCGGCCGGCACACCGGTCGCGCGGTTCCCGCCACCGACGCTCGAGAGCGTGATCCGGGCAAACGATCCCGCCGATACGCCTCCGATGTACGCCGCGCTGGAGCAGATCGAAGAACAGGATCCACTGATCGGCATCCGCCGTAACGAGCGCGACGCCACCATCTCCCTCCAGCTTTATGGAGAAGTCCAGAAGGAGGTCATCGAGGCAACGCTCCTAGCTGAGTACGGTATTCCGGTGCGTTTCGAGCCGAGCCAAACGATCTGCATCGAACGCGTCACGGGTACCGGTGAAGTGGGTGAGGAACCGGGCGGGGAGAACCCGTTTGGCGTGCCGATCTCCTTCCGCATCGAGCCGGGCCCGCACGAGAGCGGGATTGCGTACCAGCGCGAGCTCGGTATTGTTCCGCTCGGGTTCTATCGCCAGATCGAGGAGACTGTCTTCGCGACCCTGGAGGAAGGGCTCCTGGGCTG
>CADCWJ010000477.1 GCA_902806365.1 uncultured Thermomicrobiales bacterium | reverse complement strand
TCCGGCATACAGGAAAATGCCGGCGCCGGCGATCGAGAAGAGCCCGGTCGAGACCAGCCCCACCTGCAGCGATGCCGGCTTGTACTCCATCACGATCTCATGCTCCCCGGCCGGGAGCACCAGCCCCCGCTGGGCGCCGTTGGTCTGGTGAACCTCGACCTCGTCACCATCGACCGACGCCTTCCACCCCTCCTCATAGACCTCGCTCAATACCAGGAACCCGTCTTCCGAACTCGTGCTGCGCAGCTCGATCCGGTCAGGCTCGTAGTGCGTGACGGTCACGGCGTCGCCACGATGGTCGCTGTCGGACGGGGCGAACGCGGGCGTCTCGCCTCCGCTCTGGACGAGCGCGACCGCCCGCCCATCGACCTGCCTGCTGGCGAGCATCACCATCGCCTCCTGGGCCGGTGCCGGGCGCACGTCGTGGACGATCCAGGCGCGGGGAAAGGCGTCCGGGTTCTCGAAAACCACAACCCGGTTGTTTCGATAGACTTCCGTCCTGCCCGCGGTCAGCGCCAGGAAGTCGTCACGAGTCGGTGGTATGTACCGGTCGATCACGACGTACCGGACGTTGGTCATGTCGAGCAGCGGAGACTGGAACCCGCCCGGCCAGAGATCGGTGAAGTGGTAGTTCTGGGGCTCCCTGTTGAGCGTCGTCATCCAGTCGTACCAGGTCTTGAGCTGCAGCGGGTTGTAGCCCTGGATCGATTCGAGACCGAGCCGGAACGGGCGGGCGTTCTGGAGAATTGCGATCACCTGACCGTCGAGGCGGCGATCGGGATAGCTTCGTGATGGGGCGGGCCGGTAGCCCGAGCCGGAGTAACCGACGTAGCGGAAAGGTTGCTCCGTCTCCTGCTTCTGCTGGAGGAACTCGCCAGCCCCACCGGTGTCGTCGCGCGCGAGGTTGATCGCAATCGCGCGCTGCGTTGTCGGGTTGTCTTGCCAGAGATTGTTTGGCAATGTCAGCCCATCGGGATCATTGATCGAGGCGGAAATGTCCCCCACATGGGGCACGACAAACGCAAGTGCGATGATCCCGCCCGTCACGGCGCCCACGATCCGGGCTCGGGTGACCTCGGGAGCCGGAATCACGCGGGCGTAGGCTGCAATCGCCAGGGCGAGCGTCGTCAACCCGGCGGTGATAAACGTTGGCCAGCCTGCCCATGATTCGGCTTCGTGTCGCGTGACGTAGTAGTCACCGGCGACCAGCAGCAGCAGGGGCAGCACGACGACCCAGCGGTGCCGGAGCCGCTGGCGCAGCTCTGGCAGCACCTGGATCGTCGCCCCCGCGAGCATCGCCGGGCCGAGCGGGGCTAGCCACAGGACCCGGCGTGGGCTGTGGGTGTGCATCTCCTCGAACATTGGGATCAGATAGAACAGCCGGTGAATGGGCGTGGTGTCGAGCGACATGATGCCGAGCACGAGCACGAGCCCGGCGAAGAACATCACCGCGTAACGCTGGCGCACGACGAACGGTGCCAGCAGCGCGAGCACGATCACGACGCCGCCGAGGGCCACGGCACGGGTGTCGAACCGGCTCGAGATGAGGTTCCGGATTAGCCACCAGGGAACGTATGGCGCCTCGTCGACGGCGCCCGCCAGGTTCTCGTAGGTACCACCGGGGTTGAACGACTGGGCGTTGACCGCCAGGCGAGGGAGCAGCCCGGCGGCGCTGACCCCAAGGCCGATAATTACGATCGCGGGGCCGGTCGTCAGCGCCTGGCGAATTCTCGTGCGGAACGACCAGCCCGCCACCGGGGGGCCGATCAGCGTGCGGTAGCCAACCCACCCTGCCAGCACGAGCATGCCCGTCACCGCGCCCTGCCCGACCCAGCCGGAAAGCATCTGGCTGATCCCGAGCCCGGCCAGGAACCACGCCGCGACCCGGTAAGGCCAGGTCCTTGCGCGCAGCGCCAGCTCGACGCCGAGAAAGGCGACCGGAATCCAGGTCGAGAGCTGACCGGAGACAGTGCAGCAATCGGTCTGCACCCAGAGGAACGGCCCGAACTCGTAGACGATCGCGCTGAGCAGGGCGGCGGCGGCGCCGAACCCGAGCGCGCGGCCGAAGGCGTAGGTGGCGGTGCCCGCGATCAGGAGCTGGGCGAGGATCAGGAACTTGTAAGCGGTCACGACCGAGAAAAAGGGGAAGAAGAGCATCGCGGGGAGGTACATCCAGCCCGACTCGGGATCGCCCGCGAAGGGTGAGCCACCGAAGAGGTACGGATTCCAGCCCGGAATGTCGCCGGCGGCGAGGCGGTCGCCGAGGTAGCCATACCAGGGAACGAAGAACGCCAGCAGATCGTGGCGACCGAGCCAGTCGTCGAAGATCCAGCGGTGAGCCATGATGATCGCGGTCAGGGCGAGCAGGATGCCGAGCGCGATGACGTCAGAGCGGCGTGGTGCCGGAGTCATGCCGGGCGCGGCGGCTTCTGGTGGCGTCGTCCGATCCAATCCCGATTCTCCCCGCATGGACCCACAGGCCAACGCCGGGCCTTGAGGATCGGCGGTGATCGGCCCGGCGTGCTGTCGACGATCTCGCGAGCCATCTCGCCGATCCGTCGTCGCCACGAGTATAGACGGCTGGTTCGCGGGACCCGGACGTCCGGCCTGCTGGACACCCCGCCCGGAGCGCCCGGGAGTGGAGCCATCCATGATGAACGGCACCGAAGGGGAACCTCGTCTATATTTCCGGGCGTGCTGGCTTGGACGGTAACAGCGCCATGCCGGATCTCACCTTGCCGGGTGATCCCCTGGCCCATCCTGACACGATCAGCATCGACCGCGCCGTACCGCCGGGAGAAACGTTGCAATGCGGACAACACCGACCCCGGTCCACCCGCCCGCGGGGATCAGCCTCCGCCGGTCCGACGCAGTGGCGATCTCGCTCCTCGTGCTCGGCATCCTGATCGTCGTCTGGCACCGCTCGATCAACGACAACTGGCTCGCCGAGTACGACATCTCTTCATTCTTTCTACCCTGGTTTGGAATGGTTGGCGACCGCCTTCGCGACTTCGACATCCCCGGCTGGACCCGCAATTACTCCAGCGGCACTCCGGTCGCGGGTGATCCCTCCTCGGGCTGGATGTACCTGCCGGTCATGGTCGCGTTTTCCACCTTGAGCATCGGCGC
This sequence comes from uncultured Thermomicrobiales bacterium, assembly GCA_902806365.1. GTDB lineage: Bacteria > Chloroflexota > Chloroflexia > Thermomicrobiales > UBA6265 > CADCWJ01. Next base: position 3,678 of record CADCWJ010000477.1, on the reverse strand, counting down.
CGCATTCAAGGCGATGATCCTGATCCAGCTCCTTGTCGGCGGGCTCTCCACCTACGTCCTGTCGCGGTTGCTCGGGTTCGGCGTGCTGGCGGCGATGACGAGCACGGTCACCTTCACCTTCGGCCCCTTTCTCTACGGGCAGACGCATTTCGCGACCGTCGCGACCCAGGTCACGGCCTGGATTCCGCTGGCGCTGCTCGGCGTCGAGCTCTCGCTGCGGACGACGTGTCGCCGCTTCATGCTCGCGGCTTGGTCGCTAAGCGGTTTCGCGATCAGCCAGATCGCGGCGGCCTGGATGGGCCAGGGGCTGGCCAACGCCCTGCTCATGATCGGCGCGTGGGTCGTCTATCGCACGCTCCTGTCGCCACCGCTGGGCGCAATCCCCCTGCGTACGCGCTTGGTCCAGATGCTGACCACGGGACCTGCGATTCTGCTGATCGGGCTGGCACTCGGCGCGGCCGGGATCCTGCCTCGGCTCGCGGTCAATGCCCAATCGAGTATCGCCGGCGGAGATTACTCCGGTCTCTGGCGCGGCGATTACGAGGAGGGCCGGCACACGATTCCGTCGATGATCGGCCAGATGATCTCCGACGCGGTGGTGAACCGGCCGGTCGGGCTCAGCGGGGTTGTGGTCGTGCTGGTCCTGCTTGCGCCATTCCTGGCCGGCAGGCGGTTGGCGGTCCCGTTTTTCGCGGCCGTGCTGGTGATCTCGTGCATCTTGACGCTCGAGGACACGATCGTCCATCGCCTCTTCTACCTGATTCCGACGTTCGAGACGATCCACCACCACAGCCCACGGCGAATCCTGTGGGTGATCTCGCTGGCTCCGGCGATGCTGGCCGGCGCGACGGTACAGTCGATCCTCGAGGGCCGGAACCGCAATGTTGGCGCGGCGCTCGCCCTGGTCCCACTCGGGCTGCTGCTGATCGCCGGTGAGTGGCTCGAAGGTCCGGAGGCGGTGATCACGGACTGGTTCTACGCCGGCGCGACGCTCGCCACACTGCTCCTCTGCGTAGCTCTCGTGTCCCGTCGCCTCCCCACTCACTTCCTGAATCGGGCCGTCCCGAGATACGCGCTGGCGGCCCTCGTGGTGGTCGCGTTCATGATTCCCACCGGCAGGGACATGCTCGACGCTCCGGAGCTGGAGCAGGCCGCAGGGTTGCCGACTCCCCTGCTCGGGAGGGACGACTATACGCAGGCAATGATCGACGCCTACCTCTCGCGAACTGATCCGGGCGGCGCGGGCGAGTTCCTGCAGCAGCGGGAGACCACGCAGCCGCCCTTTCGGTACGTTGGCTACGCGGGCCGCGGCTATCGGAAACTCCCCGACCAGTCCTACTCATCGCGGCGAATGGAACCGGGGGTCGCCGCCGTGCTTTCCAACGGCCGCGCGAGCCGACTGGGGCTCGAGCACACGCAGGGATACAACCCCACCCATCTCCGCTACTACAATGACTATGTCGATGTGATGAACGGGTACATCCAGGATTACCACTGGCTAGATGCCTTTCCCACGGCGCTGTCGGGTTCCCAACTCCTTGACATGCTGAACGTCCGCTACATCCTCGTCTCCCAGGCGATCCCGCCCGAGCGGGACGATGTGCGCGCGATCGTGGCGGAGCGGGTGGAGGTCTTCCGGAACGCCCAGGTCGCCGTCTACGAGAACCCGACGGCATTTCCGCGAGCGTGGATCGTCCATGACGTGCGTGCCAACAACGATGGCGAGGGGCTCAGGGCGCTGGCGGACCGGAGCGCGGACGGACGGCGGACGGCGTTCGTCGATGGACCGATCCCTCCCCTCGTGGTGCCGACCGGGGCCGTCGAAGAGCCAGTCACGGTGATGGATTCCGGAGCCGATGAATTGACGTTCCAGGCCAGGGCCATCGCGGCGGGGCTGGTCGTCTTCAGCGAGACGTACGAGGAGGGCTGGCGGGCCTACGTCGATGGCGAGCGCGTGCCCATCCTTCGCACCAACCACGCGCTGCGGGGGGTAGCGGTCAGTGCGGGAACGCATACGATCGAGATGCGCTACGAGCCGACCAGCCTCACCGTTGGGCTCTGGACGAGCGGGATCACCAGCATGGCGGTGCTGGGGATGCTCGGGATGGCCGCAGGCAAGCTGCTGCGGGACGGCTGGCGTCCGCCGCCACCGTCACCGCAGCCGGCCCTGGCGAACGTTCGGCCCGCACCTGCGCGGAAACGGAGGCGCCGGCGACCGGCCACGTGATCTGCGGCGGATGAGGCAAGGGTCAACATGGAGTTGACCCGTACGGGCGATCTCCATGATCGCCCGCGATTGGGCGAGGAAACGTCCCGCCGCCGAGTGTACCTGTGCAGCGTCGGTCACACCTGGCGAATGAAGGCACTGACGACCCAGCCAGTGCCGTACGTTCCGCTTCGTACCTGATACCAGCTGTACCCGCTGCCCGGTTGCGGGCCGCTGACGATCGAGAGCCGGGTGCCCTGGGGCAGAACCGCGAGCACGCGGTTGCCTGTCGACGCCCCATCCCGCAGGTTGAGCGCGCCCTCGACGACCTGAACGGTGGTTCCAGCCGGGAGCCCGGAGGGGGGTGGGGTCGTGGCAGTCGTCCGCGTCAACCAGTTCTCGACCGCCCAGCCGGTCCCCACGCTCGCCCGGATCTGCCACCAGCTGTAGCCGCTGGCGGATGTTGGACCGCCGAGAACCGTGGCCATGGTGCCGGGAGCGAGCGTCGCAATCCGGCTCCCCAAGGTGCTGGCGGCGGTGCGAAGACTGAGATTCCCGGTGACGCGCACGGTGTCGTTGACGACAAACTTGCCGCTGGCGGGAGGCGGTGGCGCGGTCGTCGCCTTCGTCAGCCAGTTCTCGACCGCCCAGCCGGTCCCCACGCTCGTCCGGATCTGCCACCAGCTGTAACCGCTGGCAGATGTTGGACCGCCAACCACCGTGGCCATGGTGCCGGAGGCCAGCGTCGCGATCCGGCTCGCCGAGGTGCTGGCGGCGGTGCGCAGGTTGAGGCTCTCGGTCACGCGGACGGTGTCGTTGATCGCGAATGTCCCGGAGGCCGGTGGTGGGCTGGTGACGGCCGCGGTGAGGGCATTCTCGACGAGCCAGCCCCCGCCGGCGGCATCGCTGAAGACGCCGTACCAGATGAAATCGGTAACGCCGTACGCGGCCTGCGAGATCGTGAAGCGAGAGCCGGCGGGAGCGGTGGCGATCACTCTCTGGGGAATGCCCGGCCGGGGCCGGATGTTGACCTGCTGGGTTGCCTCCACGGCTTCGCCCACCTGGAACCGGGCGGCGGGAGCGAGGTTGACAGGGGCGTTCGCAAGGTTCTCCTTGATCACCCAGCCGTCCGGGCCAGACTCGGTCCGGATCTGGTACCACTCGTTGTTGTCAGCCACGGTCGGCCCGGCCAGAATCGCCCCCCAGACGTTGCGGGCGACCGTGCGCAGGATGCCGCCGCTGGTGGTGGGTCCGGAACGGACGTTGGTCTCGGCGGTGAATCGCACGTTGAGGCCGAACGGGTAGTCGTCAGCATCGACCGGCGAGGGTGGCGGTGGTGATACGATCAGGTATCGCGCCACGGCCCAGCCGGACCCGCGATGCGAGATGATCCGGTACCAGTTGTCGGTGGCCCGCCGGTCCGGGCCGTCGATCACGGCGGCAGTGGCGCCGTTCTCGATCGTGCCCACGAT
>CADCWJ010000476.1 GCA_902806365.1 uncultured Thermomicrobiales bacterium | reverse complement strand
GCGAAGGAGGCAAACACGCGCCGATGTGGGACGACAAGCCGCACGAAGAGTGCGGAGTGTTCGGAATCTTCGCCCCTGGCGAAGATGTCGCTCGGCTGACGTTCTTCGGCCTCTACGCACTCCAGCACCGCGGGCAGGAGAGCGCCGGTATCGCAACCGCCGACGGGACCCGGGTCGCGATCCGAACCCGGCTCGGCCTCGTATCCCAGGCGTTCGCCGAGAACGACCTCCGGGATCTGCGCGGGCATATCGCGGTCGGCCACGCACGGTACTCGACGGCGGGCTCCTCCGAGGCCTGCAACGCCGGACCTATCGTTGCCCGGAGCGACATCGGCGATATCGTCGTCGCCCACAACGGCAACCTCACCAACGCCTATGCCAGGCGACGCGAGCTGGAAGACCAGGGCGAGCGGTTCGATACCGCTACCGACAGCGAGGTGCTGGCGCGCCTCATCGCCCTCGCGCCCGGCCGCGATCTCGTCGCCAAGGTCCGCAACGCGATGCCGAAGCTCGTCGGCGCCTACAGCCTCGCCGTGATGACCCGGGATCGAATCCTGGCGGTCCGCGATCCAATGGGCGTCCGCCCGTTGTGCCTCGGCCGCCTCGGGCCCAACTGGGTCATCGCATCCGAGAGCTGCGCGCTGATGACCATCGGCGCCACGTTCGAGCGCGAGGTCGAGCCGGGAGAGATCGTCGAAGTCTCGGGCGACGGCCTAGCCTCGCACGGGATCGCGCGGACCGCGCTCCACGCCATGTGCTTGTTCGAGCTGATCTATTTCGCCCGCCCGGACAGCCTCATCCACGGGCAACGCCTGCACCTGGTGCGGCAGCGGATGGGAGCCCAACTGGCGAAGGAATCGCCGGTGGACGCGGATATCGTCGTCGGTCTGCCGGACTCGGCTATCCCAGCCGCGATCGGGTACGCGCGCGAATCCGGCATCCCGTACCAGGAAGCTCTTATCAAGAACCGCTACATCGGGCGGACGTTCATCCAGCCGGATCAACGGCTGCGCGAGGTCGGCGTCTCCCTCAAGTTCAATGCGTTGCCGGAGGTGTTGGAAGGGAAACGGGTGGTGCTGGTGGACGACACGATCGTCCGCGGCACCACCAGCCGCCCCATCATCCAACTCCTTCGCAATGCCGGCGCGAAGGAGGTCCACATGCGGGTCCACGCCCCGCCGATGAGGT
>CADCWJ010000475.1 GCA_902806365.1 uncultured Thermomicrobiales bacterium | reverse complement strand
CGACCTGGGATTCCAGGAAATCCATGTCCACAACGTGAATCGTGGGCAAGAGGCGTTCATCAAGGCCTATGGTGAGAAGGTCATCCCGCACCTGAAGTGGCCGTAGCCCGGGACGATCGTGCGCGAAGACGTTACGGTGCGGAACGGCCTGGGGAGGCGTTCGGCCCCCGACGCGGGGGCCGGCGTCGGGCATCATCGATGCTCCGGCGCGACGCGTACGGTCCAAACTCCATCGCTCGCGCGACTCCCACCGTCGCCGATGTTCGGTTCGAGCGCATGCTTTCTGGTTCAGTGGGGAGACTTTCAATCTCCCCGTACTTCGTCGTTGGTCTACCACCTCGGGGGTTACGGCGCCGGTGTGCCAACAGAAGGCGTCCCGGATAGCGCGGGCTCGCCGAGGATCAGCTCGCCGTAGTGAATCGCGGTTGCATACTCCATCGGCTGCAGAACCACTGCCCGGACGATGCCATCCCGGTCGATGAAGATGTGGGTTGGGAAATTGTTGATCTGGTAGGTCTCGACGAGCGCACGGATATTGGGATATTCGTCCTCGGAGAACAGGCTGGACAGATATTCCGGGTCGGCCAGTATCGGGAACGTCGCTCCAACCCGGTTGGCGTAGTCAACGGCGACGGCCGGTTCCTCACCCATGCTCACGCCAAGCATCACCAATCCGCGCGGCCGCAAGGTCTCGTAGGCGGCCTGCAGCTCCGGCATCTCGGCCCGGCACGGGGGGCACCAGGACCCCCAAAAGTTCAGCCAGACCGGCTGCCCTCGCAGATCGGACAACCTGACGAGCGAGCCGTCGGCGGTGAACGTCAGGAGTTCCGGAGCCGGCTCGCCGACCGCGGGAACGAGGTTGGCGTTGACGCCCCCTTGCCCGATGGATTCGAAGCCCTGGCGCTCGCCGACAAGCCATGCGGCGCTTACGATCGCGAACGCAATCAGAGTGACCAGCGCGATGCGCCTCCCGCGGCCGGCCCGCTGACTCCCAGTGGAAGCGCGGGATTCTCCTTGCGCTGCGAGATCAGGAGTCACGGACTGGCTCGACCGCGTTTCCCGGGATCATGGCCCTACACACCCCCGTAGGCGTGAAGACCACCGAAGAAGTAGTTGCCGTAGTAGGTGAACATGACCGCCCCGAACCCGAACAGGAGGATCACCGCGCTTCGCTGGCCGCGCCATCCACGCAGGGTGCGGGTATGCAGGTAGACCGCGTAGACGAGCCAGGTGAAAAGGGCGGCGGTTTCCTTGGGGTCCCACGACCAGTAGACGCCCCAGGCATCGTGGGCCCAGATGGACCCAAGAATCAGAACGAGCGAGAGGAGTGGGAAACCGATCGTGACCGCATTGAATGCGATGTCATCGAGTAGATCGGGGCTGGGGAGCCAACTAACGCGCCACCTGTTGGCGATCAGGAACATGATTGCGGCCGCGAACGAGACCGCGAATGTGGCGTACGCGAAGATTGCGCTGGAAACATGCGCGGTCATGATCGGGCGGGCCTGCAAGGCGGGAATCAGAGGATCGACCTCCCGCAGAGCCGGGGAAAGCGACCAGATGTAGACGGTCATGAGGAACGCGATCGAGAGCACGATCGAGCCAAGTTGGCGGATGCCGTACATTCGCTCGAATACCAGATATACCAGGGAAATAGCGAACACGAAGGTCAGCGAGAACTCATACATGTTGGAGAGGGGAACACGCTCGGCGGCAATCGTCCGCAGGAGGACCGCCAGGAACGCGAAGAACGCACCGAAGGAGGCCAGAAGCGTGCCGAACCGTCCGGCGGCCTGCGATGACGGTCCGAATTGCGCACGGCTGGCGGTGACGGTCGCGCCGGTGGTCGTTGCCAGCGTGGTGCGCTGTACCCGTACCCGGCCGACGGAGAAGGCGATGTAGCTCAGGGCCGCCGCGCCGAGGGAGATGGAGCTTGCGGCGAAGCAGTAGAACGAGAGCTTGACGAGCGCTTCCATGCGTATCCCCCATGTGTTCCGCGACCTGACCTGGCACCGTAGCGCTCGGCCTGCTGCTCCAAGTCTAGCGGGTTTGGCTGGCGTTGGAGGCGACTGGGATCAGCCCTTCCCAATCCTTGTGATCGGCCGGTTTCCTAATCGATGGCTCGATATTCAGTTGCACGCCGATGCTCTCGACCACCGCGAAAAAGTCACGCTTGCCGCTCCAGTCCCGCCGTGCAAGGGGAGCCATCGTCAGTACCGCTCCGGAGGGAGCTGGAGCGATGATTCCGCGAATCCGGCGCAGGGGGAAGTAGAAGGACCCGACCAGTCCACCGACGAGAAGGACCGAGGCGATGAAGAAGATCGGGATGCCGGGGTTATAAGCGACCTGGAGATTGGTGTAGCGCGACTCACGTTCGAACGTCACCGTGAAATCACCGACCTGAACCGGTTTCCCCTGATCGACCACGGCGGCCGGGAGGGTCTCCGGCGAGGCGGATGCGGCACCGGTCGAACCGACCGGCTGGAGCTGGACCCACATCTGACCGTTCTCGAGCTTAAGCACATCGGTGTCGGGGGCGTTGCGCGGGTTCGTATCCGGCGCGACGACGGTCAGGAGCGTGCCGGTGCCGGGGATTTCCACGTATCCGGCGGGGGATTCCGGGTTGCCCGAGAGGTTGAAGATACCGAGCGCGACCTGACCGGCGTAGACGGTCGCGCCGGCACGATTCACCACCCGCATCTGCGCGGTGTACCCGAAGCCGGACTGATAGAAGGTGGCGTTCCGGTAGGACACCGGCTGATTGACCGTGATCTGCTCCGTCCTTACCGTCTTGCCGTCTTCGAGGATCGACACATTGCTCCTGAACTGTGTCGGCACACCGCCCGGCGTGTACCCGTCCTCGAAGCTGTCGAGCCTGACGCTGAGGTCGGTGCCGTTCCCGACCGGGCGGGTCTCGCCGACAGGAATCACGAATTCCGGTTCCCGGAACCCGTAGTATGCGCCGACGATGCCGCCGACGAGCAGCAGGATCAATGCGAGGTGGAACGGGAACGTGCCCAGCTTGCCGTAGCGGTTCTTGTCCGCATACAGATGTGTTTCATTTCCGACGTGCTGGGTAAGCACCCGGTATCGCTTCTGGCGCAGGGACTTCTCCACGCACCGCCGCAGGTCGTCACCCGATGTCGAGGCTGCAAACGCGGCCGAGGTGTCCGCACCTTTGAGAAAGCTGGCCGTCGTGCGGATCTTGGGATTGCTGATTGTTTGCCAAATACCGGGCACCCGGTTGACCGTGCATACTGCGATCGCCACGGCCATCACGGCCAACAGGACCGCGAACACCGGGGATCGGTAGACATCCCACGCGTACCACCGATCGACGAGACCCTGGCTCGCGGGAATCGCGTCCGCTATCCATTGCGGCACCGCGCTGCCGCGAAGCGTTCCAATGAGGACGAGCAGCGCCAGGATCACGATTTCCGCGACCGCGGCCCGAACCGAACAAAAGAAGCGCCATACCCGGTCGATCGCGATTTCGACGGGCGCGCGGGAGGCAGGGGGGTGAGTGGTCACATTGGCCATGTGAACGTCCATCCTGGAGCGATGAGAACCGTGGCGTGGGTGCGAACAAGGTCAGCGGCGGGAGCGCGAGCTAGATGACGGGTTCCCAGGGTGTCCACGGCGCGGCGCGGATGATCTCCGTGAACAACCGCTCGTATATGCCCAGAAGCATGGTAAGGCCGACACCGAGCATCACCGCACCGCTGACCGTGGTAACCATCCACAATTTGCCGTTGAAGCGCCGAATGACACCCGGCGACGATCCGAAGGCGGCGGCCGCACCGAGGAACGGCACCGCCAACCCCGAGGCGTAGGCCGCGAGCAACAGCGTCGCGCGCTCGATGCTGCCCTGCCCGGCCGCCATGGTCAGGATCGCGCCGAGGATCGGGCCAAGGCAGGGAGACCATCCGGCCGCGAATGAGGCGCCGATCAGAAACGATGAAGACACCGTGCCCGGGGAACCGGTTGCAAGGGAAGGCCTCCTGTCCCGGTCCAGAAACGGAAGGCGAATGATTCCGGTCTGATACAGTCCGAGAACGATCAGGACCAGCCCGCCCACCCGCACGAGCAGCCCTCGATTTGATGACACGACATCGAGGGCTCCGGCAAACGTCCCGGCTGCGCCGAGAGCCGCGCCGAGCGCGACGAAGACCGCTGAAAACCCGCCGACGTACGCCAGTGCGTTCCGCATCACCGTCGCCCGCCGCGATCGGTGGGCCAAGCCGTTCTCGCCGGCGCTTACGCCCGCGATGTGCACCAGGTAAACCGGCACCAGGGGAAGGACACAAGGGGAAGAGATCGAGCAGATCCCGGCGACGAAGGCGGCAAGGACGGATACATCAGTCATCATTACGGTAACCGTACCATCCCGTGAAAATCGGCGCCATCGAAGGGATTCCGCCTGCGGCATCGCTTCCCGGACGCGGATCGTTCATACCAGGACGGGTCGAGATTCGCCATCAGGACCCACCTCCGGCAAGGCGATGTTGTGCCAAATGCGATACTTGGGAGGAGGGCATGACCGGGCAACAGGAGGTTGCCGGCGCGCCCTGGTGTCGAGGGCAGTATGGCTGTTTCTCTCCGGGATCGCCTGTATCGAACCAACGCGGTCGTGCTTGCGCGGCAAGACTACGGCGAGGCCGACCGCATCTTCATTCTCTACACCCCCGGTCGGGGCAGGCTCAGCGCGATCGCCAAGGGTGTCCGCCGCCCAAAGAACCGGATGGGCCCCCATCTCGATTACTTCACCGAGGTGTCGCTTGAACTGGCAAAGGGCCGTGATCTGGATGTGGTGACGCAGGCGGCCACGGTGAATGCGCACCTCGGCCTTCGATCCGACATGGACGCCTACGGCCATGCCGCCCATTTTGCCGAGCTGGTCCGCCACCTCACGCAGGACCGGCAGGAGAATCGACAGGTCTACGAACTCTTGGCGAGCTCCCTGTCGCTGCTCAACGATGGTGTCGCGGCCTGGCCCGTCGCGCGACATTTCGAGCTGTCGCTACTTGGTTTGCTCGGCTTCCGGCCGGAGCTCTTCCGGTGTCTCAATTGCCTGAGGACGCTGGAGCCGGAAGCGAACGCCTTTTCGAATCAATTGGGCGGGATGCTCTGCCCGGCCTGCCGGGCGGTCGATCCCTCGGCGGTCGTAGTTTCCCTGGACGCCCAGAAATACATACGGCTGCTTGCCCGCTCGGGCCTCGCCGCCGTGATCGGGATCGCCCTGACAGAGCCCCTGGCACGGGAGATCGCCTCCCTGACCGCGTCATACACCCGGTATGTCGCCGAGCGTGAGTTCGCCAGCCTCGGCGTGTTGAGCTCGATGCGGCAAGCAATCGGGCCTGCCGGTCAAGCACCGGACCCTCCTTCCTGACCATCGGGATCGATGGCCGGCAGGAGGTCGGGCCGCCAGTGTGCCGTGCGTTCGCGGGCGCGGTCCTGTCGCCAGCGCTCGATGTTGGCGTGATGACCCGAGATCAGGATCTCCGGAACGTCCAGGCCACGGTAGGTGCGGGGCCTCGTGTAGTGGGGATATTCCACCATCGCGGGAGTGTCCGGGTTGTGCGACTCCTCGACGATGCTGCGTGGATCGATCACTCCCGGTACGAGCCGGATCGTCGCGTCGGCGACAACCATCGCCGGTAGCTCGCCGCCGGTCAGCACGTAGTCGCCGACCGACAGCTCGTCACACTGGAGGATCGCCCCGACCCGCTCGTCGATCCCCTCGTAATGCCCGCAGACAAGCGCGAGTCGCCGCTTGCGGGACAACTCCCGCGCGATCGGCTGCGAAAACCGCCGTCCGCCGGCGGAGAGGATCGCCACATGCGCCGATTCCAGATCATCCCCCAGTACCGCCTCGACTGCTTCGACGATCGGCGGGGCCTTCATCACCATCCCCGCACCGCCGCCGTAGGGAGTGTCGTCCGCCATGTGGTGCTTGTCGGTCGCCCAGTCCCGGATATTGTGCACCGCAATCTCCACGAGCCCGCTCAGGCGCGCGCGCTTGATGATGCTCTCGGAGAAAGGACCGTCGAACATGGCTGGAAACAACGTAAAGATGTCGACCCTCAGCAGGGGCGCGCCGGCCTGTGGGTCAGGCATTGGGACGCCGTTCGGCTTCGACCGCGAAGGCATGGATGAGCGGACCGGCACCAACCATCGAGACCAGCGTGAGGTCTGGAACGGTCGGCTGCGCAAGGTGGGGCGAACCGGTCTCGACGCGCCCGGTGTCGAGCCAGATTGCCTTCATCCCGGCACGTTGAGCTCCACCGACATCCCATCGCAGTGAATCACCCAAATGCACCGATTGGGCCGCGACGGCGCCGAGCTCGCGCAGGGCGTGCTCGTAGATCCGGGGGCTGGACTTGTAATAGCCCGCCCTGGCGGACGTGACGATCGACGAGAATGCGTCGCCCAGCCCGAGAGTGTCGAGTGCCCAGTCGACGAACTGGTGGTGGACGGCGCTGGAGACGATCCCGAGCCGGCAACCGCGATCGCGCAGGTAGGAGACGGTCTCCACCACACCGTCGACCGGCGCCAGCGCATCCAACGCCTCACGCATCAGGTCATCGACCGCCCGCTCGACCGTGCGCCGGTCGACGGGGAATCCGTGCGCATTGAGGATCGCGAATACCGTGTCGAACGCGTCGATCTCATCCCCGGACAGGATCACGTCACGCCGGAGCGTGGCATAGGCGGCGTCCACGACATGCCGGTCGAGCGGCGACGGCGTGGCGGGAGCAAGGTGAGCGGCGACCGCCCACGGCAAGTCCCGCACTTCGAGCGCAAACCATGGATCGCAGTTCGCGATGGTATTGTGGAAATCGAAGGTGATGACCGGCACACTGGTTTCCCGTCTCATCATTTGCCAAAGCCGCGCGTTGCGTCGCGTTGGCACAAGGGTAGCCGTTTCCGAGCCAGGGGAAACGGTGACCGCCATTTGTGCCAGCGTCAGTTGCCCGGGATCGCCAGGGTGTCATGCTTCCGGATGCAACCAGGCGCGCCCTGGGCGCGTCTGCCAGTGGAACAGGGGTGCCAATCGCCGTGCCGGAATCGTTGCTGATCGACGTTGGCGTCGCCAAGACCGGGAAGTACGCAAGCCGTGAAAGCGGAGACACGGTCGAACTGGTCGAGCGCCCCGGGGGCGGGTTTTCGGTGGTCATGATCGACGGCCAGGGAAGCGGCAGGGCCGCAAAGACGTTGAGCCTGCTGCTCTCGAGCAAGGCCGTGGCACTGCTCAAGGAGGGCGTGCGCGATGGAGTGGTCGCGCGCGCGACGCACGACTACCTGTTCGCGTTTCGCCACGGCCAGGTGTCCGCCACGCTGGACCTGCTCTCGATCGACCTCGAGACGCGCACAGTGGTGATCACCAGAAATGCCGAGACGCCGATGATCCTTGGAAACCAGGAGAGTGTTTCGGCCGTCCCTTCCAATTCGGGGCCGATCGGACGCTACCGGTGGACAAAGCCGACGGTGACCCAATTGCCGATGAGCGCGGGGCTGGATGTCATTCTCGGCACCGATGGAATTGCGCACTCCGGTCGCCGCGGAGTGCGCGAGCCGCTCGATTTCGAAGCCTTCGGGCGCGAGCACTTCGGCCAGGGTCGCACCGCGCAGGACCTCGCCGATGCGTTGCTGGCGGTCGCGATCGAGCGGGACGATGGCCGTCCGGGAGACGACATGGCGGTGGTCGCACTCTCACTGCGGGCGGGAGAATCGGCCCCGTCCATCCGGCGCGTGCAGATGCAGGTATACGCCCCGTAAAGGGCGGCTGCTCGACGCGGCTGCTACAATCCGGGGTCTGCGAAAAGGTTCGTCCCAGCCAGTTATCGTGGACGACGGTGCGGAGGTAACAGTCATGCACCAGGCTGCGCATGTTGGAGCATTTCCGGTCGACGGCCGGCGGATCGTTGTCGTCGGGCCGTGCGCTTCGGGGAAGTCGACCCTGGCCAATCGTCTTCGCGAGCTCGGGTTCGATGCCCGCGTCTGCGGGCAGGAGCATAGCGCGATCCAGCACTTGTGGGTGCGGCTCAGCCCAGATCTGCTGATCGCGCTCGATGTCGATCTCCGCACTCTCCGGCACCGACGCCATTCGTCGTGGTCAGAGCGCCTCTACCGAGTTCAGCGCGGGAGGCTGGAATCCGCTTTTCGCTCGGCGGATCTCTCGATCGATTCGTCGACGACCTCCGCCGAGACTGCGGTCGAGCAAGTGCTCGCCTGGATTGCGGAGCACCCCATCGGGGGCATCCCTCCCGGCCCGGCAGCACGGTGACATCAGTTCACGGTGAAGAGTCCCCCCGGGTGGTTGACGACCCGGCCCCCGGTTCCGGCCCTGAGCAGGGCCAGTTCCCTGCGGACCAGCCGATTCACCTCGCGTAGCTGGCTCGCGGTGTCCGGGTCGTCGAGGATCGCTTGACGTTCCCACGTGTGCAGCGGCAGTCTCGATGCCAGATCGTACACCGCCGAGGCTACGTCTTCCGGCTCGGTCCAGGTGCTGAACCGCCGATCGTAGAGCGCGGCGACACCCCCGACGAACCGGTTGAACATGGCGCCCGTCCGGGCGAGAAGCGGCCCCGTTTCCGAGGGTGGGACCTCCGTGCCGCTGATCGCGGAGATCGTCGCCACCGGGTAATCGCCACTCCAGTCGATGAACTCGATGCCGAATCTCTCTCCGCCGCTGACCGCGATCTCGAGGGTGCCGTCGGGACGGGTCTCAAGACTCTCGAGATTGGCGGTTGTGCCGATCATCGACACCTGAGGGATCTCTCCAACTTCCTGGCCACCGCGAATGAGGACGACTCCAAAGGCGGGACTTGATTCCCGGCGATCCGACAGCATCGTGAGGTACCGGCGCTCAAAGATTCGCAGTGGAAGCGGCATGCCGGGGAAGAGAACGGTTCCGAGCGGAAACAGCGGCAGTTGACTTGGCATCGTCGGATTATGCTTTCATGACGGCGTCGATATGCGGCTCTGACGCTGGACCGGCGTTGCTTCCGTGACGCTTCGAAAGCGCATGGTGGAACGATCCAGTGAGCCGATGCCAATCGCACCAGTGTACCGGAGTGCTGACGCGAAAAACGGCGATCGTTGCGCATCCGGCATCAGGGAACGGTTCGATGAACTGGAATGGGACGCCGACACGGCGACAAGTCATCCGGTCGGCGCTGTCGGGG
>CADCWJ010000474.1 GCA_902806365.1 uncultured Thermomicrobiales bacterium | reverse complement strand
TGATGAAGCGATGGGCGCCCGGTGCGGGTGTTGCCCCGGAGACGGGCGTGGCGACGGGGGAAGGGGGTGTGGCCGCCGGGACCGAGGTGGGCGGCGGGTTCACGAGCACGCCCATCCCCGCTAGCACGAACCCCGCCACGACGAGTGGCAACACGAGCAGCCCGACGATCCACAATTCCCGGTGACCACGTTTCCTCGCTGCCGGTATCCGGTTCATCGCCTCTGCCCTCATTGCCTGCGCGCCGCCGCGCGCGACGCGGCGTTCCATGAACCTCCCGGCCCAAGGAAAGAGCTCTCGCTCAGTCCATCTCCCGTGTATAGCCGATCCGGGCCTGCGAGGTGTGCATCGCTGCACGGAGACCGTCACGAATTCGCGGTCTGCCCGCTCAGAATAGCCGCCAGAACCGGCAGCGCGATGTTGCGTCCGGAGACGATTGCGACGAGATCGCCCTCCACATCAGGGATCGCGCCGGAGCGGATTGCGGCCAGTGACGCCGCCCCGCCGCCCTCCGCGACCAGACCGTGACCCTGCGCCAGGGTCCGGATCGTGTCACCGATCTGCTCGTCGGAAACGGTCACGAACCCGGCGACCCGTCCCTTAAGGAGTTCGACGGTGATCGATCCCGGTTCCAGGTTCCCGGCAAGGCCATCGGCGACTGTCCGGCCGATCTCGACCGCCGTCCACGTACCCGCGCGAACCGAGGTCGAGAGCCCGGTCGATTGCGCGGATTCCACTCCGTAGATCGCGATCGGGCGGTGCGGGGTCGCCAGCGTCGCGGCGCGGAGGGCGACTCCAGCGAGGAGGCCGCCACCCCCACCCGGCACGATCACGGTCAACGGCCGGTCGGACGCCCGCTGCGCCAGAATCTCGTCGAGGATCGTTGCGTGTCCGGCAATCACATGCGGGTCGTTGTAGGGCGAGACGTAGGTGGCCCGTCGCTCGGGATCGGCGGCCAGGAGCAGGCCGTACGCTTCGGCGCCGTCGTAGTCCGGCCCGTGCACGATCAGCTCGACGGGCAGCGCTTCGAGCGCCGAACGCTTGGCCGGGGATGCCGTCTCGGCGATCACGACCGTGGTCGGCACGCCAAGCCGGACAGAAGCCCAGGCGATCCCAAGTGCGTGATTTCCAGCCGAGGCGGTCACGACCCGGCTTCCCGGGGGGAGCGCGGACATCGCCGCGATCGCCCCACGCACCTTGAAGGAGCCGGTCGGCTGAAACGTTTCGAGCTTGAGCAAGACCTCGCTGCCCGCGACGGAGGAGGTTATCAGCGGCGTCGGCGGCAGGTGCTCGCCGATAATCTCCCGCGCCCGCTCGAAATCGGGCGCGACTGGGAGTGGCACCGCGCGAATGGCTGCTGGCAAACGCGATCACCTCTCGTGAATCAGGACAAGCCCGGCAGGGACCGGGCACAGCCGGCCCGAATCATTCCCGCCAGTATCACCGATCGCGCCGACGCCACGCTCCGGGCCCGTGCCGCTCACCGATGCCGCTTACAGGGGCCTTCTATGAATGCATCCCGTTCCCGGCTCCGTAGGGGACACCCCTGTGGTGTCCCGTGGATTGGACCAAATCGCCTCGGAACACCCGCCGCTCGTCTGCGCACGGGACGTCTGGTGTCCGCCGCGGGAGGCCACGGGGGCCTCCCCTACGCATGCCGGCGTTCGATGATGCCGAAGTGGTCGTGGGTGCTGACACGGTTGGCGCGGAGCCGGTCGGCGTGTGATGACGCCGAAGTTGCCGTCGGTGCAGGTGCGCGGTGGCGCGACCAGCGCGGGGTCAGTCGGCGGCGGTCGTGCCAAGCTCCACGAACGGGTTCGGGATCGAGCTGAGCAGGAGCTGGGTGTAGGGATCCTGCGGGTTGGCGATGATCTCCTCCGCCTTGCCGCTCTCGACCACCCGCCCCTTGTTCAGCACCATGATCTCGTCCGCCAGCAGGCGGGCGCTGAGCAGGTCGTGCGTGACGAAGAGCATCGCGATGTCCGTGTCGCGCACCAGCCGGTTCAGAACTTCGAGGATCTCGGCCCGGATCGAGACATCGAGCATCGACGTCGGCTCGTCGGCGATGATGATCTCGGGATCGGGCGCGAGGGCACGGGCGACGACCACGCGTTGCCGCTGCCCGCCGGAGAGCTGGTGCGGGTTCTTGTCCATGAATCGCGAGGCGGGGGTAAGCCCGACCTGCTCCAGCATCTCGATCGCCCGCGTGCGTGCCTGTTTCTCGTTCATCCCCTTGTAGTTCCGCAAGGGCCGCATCAGCGAATGAATGATCGTGTGCGCCGGGTTGAGCGCCGAGTACGGATCCTGGAAGACCATCTGGATGTGCGCCCGGTACTCCTTCAGGGACTTTCCGCGAAGCGTGGCGACATCAGTGGTGCCAAACCGGATCGAGCCGCTTGTCGGGTGCTCGACCCCGGTGATGAGCCGCGCGATAGTGCTCTTGCCAGAGCCGGACTGACCGACCAGCGCCGTGATCCGGCCCCGTTCGAGATCGAACGAGACATCCCTGACTGCGTCCACCGTCGACGTCGTGAATCCACGCCGGCGCTTGAACGTCTTGTTCAGGTTCCTGACGGCAAGCACGACCGATTGCGACCGGTCCGGTGGAACGACTTTTCCCGCGGCGGAGACGTCGCCGATCTTCTTCGTCCCGGCGTTGGGATCGAGCTCATCGGGCGTGACCCAGAGCAACTTGTAGGAGTCGAGCAGCAGCTTCGAGTAGGGATGCTTCGGTGATTGCAGGAGCTGTTGGGCCGGCTGGTCGTCGATCAGTTCGCCATTGAACATTACAACCACGCGGTCGGCGATCTCCATGATCGCGCCGAGATCGTGGCTGATCATCAGCACCGCGAACTGGTAGTGACGCTGGGCGGCCTTGAGATTGTCGAGAATCGTCTGCTGGACGACGACGTCGAGACCGGTCGTCGGCTCATCGAGAAGCAGGAACTTCGGCTCCAGCACGAGCGAGAGGGCCAGCGCGACGCGCTGCTTCATGCCGCCGGAAAGCTCGTGCGGGAAGAACTTCAGGTACGACGGCTCGATGTTGACGACTTCCAGGACCTCCTCGGCCCGGCGCCGGGCCTGCGCGTCGGACTGGTTGGAATGGGCCTGGATCGTGTCGAGAAACTGCTTCTCGATGTTGATCACCGGGTTGAGCGAGTTCATCGAGCTCTGGAACACCGTCGCCAGCTCTCTCCAGCGCATCGCCCGGAGCTGCTGCTCGGTCATCCGGGTGATGTCCTTGCCCATGAACACCGTCTTGCCGCGGGTAATCGTCCCCGGTGGGTCGAGGAGGCGGATCGCGGCGTTGCCCAGGGTCGACTTGCCGCTCCCGGACTCACCGACGAGGCCGACGATCTCGACCTCGCCGATCGTCAGATTTGCGTTCTTGACTGCCTGGAATGGTGGGCGGCTCCGGGTGACATAGGTGACGTCGAAGTCGGAGATCTCGAGGATCGCCATCGGCCTATTCCTCCCTCAGGTGCGGGTTGCTGATGGCGTCGATGCCGAAATTGACGAAGGCGAGCGCCGTGATCAGCACGGCGAGGGCGATGCCGGGTGGAAAGAGCCACCACCACTGGCCACCGAGCAGGGCGCCGGAGTTGTTGGCCCAGAGCATCATCGTGCCCCAACTGATCGTCAGCGGGTCGCCGACTCCGATGAACGAGAGACCGGACTCGGCGCCGATCGCCCCGATCGCGGCGCCGAGGAAGCCGACGACGATCAGGGAGGTCATGTTCGGCATGATCTCCTTGAAGACGATCCGCCACATGCTGTCACCGGCGAAGAGCGAGGCCGTGATGTAGTCGCGTTCCTTGAGCGAGATCATCTGGGAGCGCTTCAGGCGCGCACCGCCCGCCCAGCTCGTAATCCCGATCACGATGATCACGGTGACCAGGCCCTTCACCGGCGAGTAGGCCGCGATCACCACCATCAGCGGCAGGAGCGGGATCACCAGCGCGAGGTTGATCAGGAAGTTGAGCACCTCATCGACCGCGCCGCCGGCGTACCCGGCGACCATGCCGACGATCAGGCCGATGATGGTCGCCAGGCCGCCGGCGAGCACCCCGACGATCAGCGAGGTACGCGTGGCGTAGACGAATTGGGAGAAGATATCCTCGCCCGCCTGGGTCGTGCCCAGCCAATGAGTACCGCTGGGCTGGGAGAAGGGGACGAAGTCGTTGTTGCGCGGGTCGTGCGGGGCGATCAGCGGCGCGAAGATGGCGACCAGCACGAAAAAGGCGAGCACAACGAGGCCGAAGCGCGCCTTCCTGTTCTGCCAGATGATCTTCAGCCAGGCGGGTACCGGCACTCCACCGGACGTCTCGGCCTCGACCTCGGCCAGCGTCCTGGCCTGGGCGTCGGGGATCGCACCTTCTTCATCGACTACCGATCTCTCGTTGATGACCATCAGCTTGCCTCTCCCCCGCGTACCCGGGGATCGAACACCGGATAGAGCATGTCGACGATGAAGTTCGCGGTCAGGACCCCGATCGTGGTCAGCAGGAAGATGGTCTGCATCAGTGGATAATCGCGATTCTGCAGGGCGTCGATCATCAGGCGACCCGTTCCGGGGTAGCTGAAGATGGTCTCGATGAAGAGCGATCCACCGAACAGCGTGCCCAGCCCCATCGCGAAGCCGGTCACGTTGGGCAGGATCGCGTTGCGCGCGCCGTAGCTCAGGGCGATCCGGGCCGGGGAGAGCCCCTTCGCCCTGGCGAGCCGGATGTACTCCTCGCCGAGGGTCTGGACCATCGTGTTGCGCATGCCGAAGATCGGACCGATCGTGCCGAAGAACATCAGGGCGCTGGCGGGCAGGATGGCGTGTTTGGCGACATCCTGGATGTACGCCCAGTTCCAGCCGGAGGTGACATCTCCACTGAAGGCGCCGCCGTCCGGCAGCCATCCGAGCTGGAAGGAGAAGAAGTAGATGAACAGCAGCGCAAGCCAGAACGACGGCAGGGCGCCGATGAACGTAGAGCTCGTCGTCACCACCGAATCGAACGGACCATTGCGCCGGTAGGCGGCCCAGGCGCCGATCAGCGTGCCGATGATGAAGGAGAGAACCTGGGTGATACCGGCCAGGAGCAACGTCCAGGGCAGCGTTTCGCCGATCATGTGGACCACGGTATAGGGCAGATAGCTATAGGAAATGCCGAAATTCCCCTGGAGGATGGACTGGAGGTAGTCGAGGTACTGTCGCCACAGCGGGTCGTCGGGAACGCCGAGCAGCAGCCGGATCGCCTCCACCTGGCGCGGATCGATCGCCTGGTTTTGCCCCTGAAGGCGGCGCACGATCGCGGCCCCCGGGTCGCCGCCCTGAACCCGGGGGATGATGAAGTTCAGGGTCACCGCCGCCCAGCAGGTCAGCAGGAAGACGGTCGTTTTCCGCAGGTAGTACCGCATGCCACAGCATCCTTGGTCGGCACCCGAGAATACGCGTGCCCGGACGAAGCCCGGCCTGAGGCAGCAGGAGAGGCGGGGACGCGCCCCTCCTGCTGCCCGACGTTCCGTACGCTACGCGCCTTCACCCGGCGGGACGAGGTTGATCAGCACCAGTTGCGGATTCGGGTTCGGCGAGCAGTACGGGTTCTCCGCGTTCGGCCAGCCCTCGGCCTTCTCGGTGCGGTACTCGAACCAGAGCGCGCCGTACCAGATGTCGATCACGGGGATCTCGTTGTAGAGAATGAGCTGGAGCTCCTTGACGATCTCCATCTGACGGGCACGGTCGCTGGTGACGGCCAGCTCGGTGGTCAGCTCGTCGAGCTGGGCATTCTCGAAGCGGATCCAGTTCGACACGGCCGGCTCGCCGATCGGCGCACTGCGTTCCGAGGCGAAGTTGTCGTAGAAATTGGAGAACATGTCGCAGGAACCACCATGCACCTGGAAGTAGGTGTCGTAGTTCCCCGCCGCACGGTCCTTGTCGTGAATCTCGACATCCGGCGTCTCGACGTTGAGCGTGATGCCGACCGCCGCGCAGTTTTCCTGGATGATCTGGGCGGCCTGGATCCAGTCGGCGTAGCCGGCCGGAACCATGAACCGGAACTCGATTGGCGTCCCCGCCTTGCCGAGCAGCCGGCCTTCGCCGTCGGTGGTGTACCCGGCCTCGGTGAAGGCTGCCTTGGCGGCATCGAGGTCGTAGGCGATATACCCCTCGTTGGGGATTTCGGTGTTGAGCCACTCGGCGTGGCCGGGCAGCTTGAGCCCAGTCTGGCTGGCGGCCGTGACATAGCCCAGTTGGGCGTTCTGGATGATCTTGTCGCGGTCGATCGCGAAGGCGAGGGCCTTGCGGAAGGCGAGATCGTTGAACGGCTCCTTGGTCAGGTTCATGCCGATCCCGATCGATCCGCCCTGATCGAACCAGTACTTGTTGTGCTCACGGTCCTTTCCGACAAAAACCTGCTCGACATTGGGGATGTACATCTGGCCCCAGTCGTACTCGCCGTTCGCGAGCCGGAGCTGGTTGACTTGCGGCTCGCCGGCCTCCCGCTGCCAGATCAGCCGGTTGATCCGGATTCTGTCGGCCTGCCAGTACCGTTCGTTCCTGACCGCGGTGACCTGCTCGCCGGTGAAGCTTTCGAAGATGAACGGCCCCGTTCCGATCGGTGTGGCGTTTACTTCGGTGACGGGATCGGCAAAGGTCTCCCATTGGTGCTTGGGCACGATCAGCGTGCGGCTGATGCGGAAGAAATCGGGAAGCGCCAGCTTGGCGAAGGTAAAGACGACCGTGTTGTCAGCCGCCTTCACACTCTCCAGCGAGCCCCAGGCGGTCTCGATGTCGAGCCCGGGGTTGGCCTTGAGCAGGTTGAAGGTGAAGTCGACGTCGGCGGCGCTGAACGGCGTGCCGTCGCTCCAGAGCACACCTTCGCGAATCGTGAAGGTGAGGGTCAGGTTATCCGCCGACCATTCGTAGCTCTCGGCGAGCCAGGGCACCTGCTCGCAGTTGTAGGCATTGATGATGAAGAGCGTTTCGAACATGAAGGCGCCGCCGGCCAGCTTGTTCGGCGAGTAGGCATTCAGGTTGATCTGGGGGTTGGAACCACCGCCGATACCCCCGAGGACGAGCTCCTCGATCATCGCCTGTTCCTCGGCGCTGGCGGCGCCCGGGAGTCCGCCGACGAGGGCGAGGCTCGCCGCGCCGGCGGCCCCCTGGAGGAGGGGGCGCCGGTTCAGGCTGAAACCGGCAGGAACGCCCCCGGGCGTGCCGGTGCCGGCGGGGGCAACGGCGCAGGAGTCGCCGATGCAACCGGTGGCGAGATTGACGATGTGCCTGTTGTCTGGGCTTCCCGTGGTCATGCGTGGTGCTCCCTTGCGTAGTGGTGGATGCATCGTCGCTGCTTCAATCGACTGGTGCGGTCAGGTGGTAGGGTGACGGACCGTTTCGCTGCCGAACGTCTCGTTGATGTCCTCCTTTCCACTTCCTGTAGCCGCCGCCGGGAGCGGCGCACCGTTGTTGGGGATGTCAACGGGACGGCATCCGCAGCTCGCGCGGATCTCCAGCCTGGTCGGCAGCACGAGCTCTTCGGGTGGGTCGGGAAGGCCATTGATCCGGTTGAGCAGCATGCGGGCGGTCTCGGCGCCGAGATCACGGGCCGGCTGATGTACCGTCGTCAGCGGCGGGGTCGCAATCCGGGCGAACGGGATATCGTCCCAGCCGGTGATCGCCAGATCGTGCGGCACCCGGATCTCCCGCGCCGCCGCCGCCGAGAGCGCGCCGAACGCCAGCTCGTCGTTGCCGCAGACGATCGCTTCCGGCCACGGTGGGCGGTCGAAGATCTGGTTGGCGGCGAGCACACCGGCGGTCTGCTCGTAGCCGAAGGCGACGGGGTCGTCCGGCGGGTTCAGGCCCGCCTCCCGGTGGGCTTGCTGGAAACCGGCCCAGCGGTCGGTCGCGTCCGGTGCACCGACAATGTTTCCGATGAACTGGAGATTGCGGTAGCCGTGGACGTCGATCAGGTGCCGGGTCAGCGCGACGGTGTTGGAGTAGTTGTCGACGCGCACGTTCGGGATGTCGTCGAGCTGGCGCCGGGAAAGGGTCACGACCGGGATCTGGCGGCGGACGAGCCGCTGTACGAGCTCGTCCCCGACCGCGCCGCCCATCACCGCCAGCCCATCGGTACGGTCGGCCATTCCCAGAACCTGCTCCTCGGCCGAACCCAGCAGCTCGGTGCCGACGATCATCAGGCTCATCCGGGCGGCGACGGACTCGAGCTCGAAGCCGTGGATCACCTCGGAGTAGTAGGGGCCACGAAGACCGGGGAAGACGAGCCCGAGCGCGCCATGCCGCCGCTTCACCAGCGCCCGGCCGAAATGGCTCGGACGATAGTTCATGTTCTCGATGACTTCGAGCACCTTGCCGCGAGTCGCGGGGGAGACCTGGCCGAATCCACGCGCGACGCGCGATACGGTGGCGATCGAGACGCCAGCCTGAGCGGCGACTTCGTGCAAGGTGGGATTCTTCCCAGCCACGCTCTGTCCGATCCTCGTAAACGTTTACAGTTCGATCGTGCCAGCTTACTCTGGTACTCCGGAGAACGCAACACTCCGTTCACGAAGTGGGCGGCCGCCGGGACCAGACGGGCCAACGATGACGATGGATGTTCATGGCGGCACAGCCCATATCGTCATTCCGAGCTCGTCGAAGCATCCCCGCGCAATCACCTGGCATTGGAGAAGCGTCTTGCCGGAGCGCGGTTGCGACGACGCAGCTGCCGAGATCCCTCGACTCCGCTTCGATGCCGCTGCCCGACACAACTGTGGGGATGACGGTTTGGGATGTCCGCTGGCTCTACGGGGACCAACGTGAAGCGTCGCTTCACCGGGCTGCCCCATGGGGCAGCCCCTACCACGGTAGCCCGACGACGTTTTTCGGCCAGGAGGGCACGAGGCATGGTGGTCGAGCTCGAGCACAAGCGGATCCTGATCGACGGTGTGCCGTCGCTGCTGATCTCCGGGGAGATCCATTACTTCCGCCTCAAACGCTCGGAATGGGCTGATCGGATTGCCAGGCTCAAGGCGGCCGGCGGCAATACTGTCGCCTCCTACATCCCCTGGCTCTGCCACGAGCTTCCGAGTGGTGAGATCGACCTCGATGGTCACACCCGGCCCGAACTCGACCTCGGCGCGTTTATCGACCTGTGCGCGGAACACGATCTCCACTTCATCGCGCGTCCCGGTCCCTTCATCATGGCCGAGCTGAAGAACGAGGGCGTGCCGTATCGCCTCTACGAGGATCACCCGGAGATCGTTCCGGTGAGCTGGGACCACCAGCTCGCTTCGACCCGCACCCTCGACTACCTCGCGCCGGCGTTCCTGGATGCGGTTCACGGGTGGTATGGCGCGGTGATCCCGATCGTCGCGGCGCGCCTGCCCGACCGTGGTGGCAAGGTGATCGGGCTGCAGCTCGACAACGAGATCGGGATGCTGTCGTGGGTCAGCAACATGCCCGACCTGACCGATGACGTCGTTGAGGATTTTGGGCGGTGGCTCGTCGCCCAGAACGGCGACCGCGAGTTCATCTATCCCTTCGTGGGTCACGATCCCGCCCTGTTCGCACAGGCAATCCGTTCCCCTCGCGAGCGCTACGCGCCCCACCTGATGCGGGATCTTGGCGCCTTCATGCGCGATCGCTTCGCGCGCTACGTGGCGACCCTGCGAAGCTACGCCGAGGAGTTCGGTATCTCCGGAATCCCGTTCATCATCAACATCCACGGTACCGAGGCCGGTGGGGGCGAGACGTTCCCGATCGGGATCAGCCAGCTCTTCCAGAGCTACACCCGGACCGGCGGATACCTTGGCGGCAGCGATCACTACCTCGGCGACCTGACCTCGGTGAATGCCCCCGACCTCTACCTCATGAACGCCTTCATGGACGCGGTGAACCGGCCCGAACAGCCGCTGACGTCAATGGAGTTCGAGGCTGGCGAGGGCGATTACGGGCAGACGATGGGAGCCCGGCTCGATCCCGCTGCCGCCGATTTCAAGCTCCGGATCAGCATCGTCCAGGGCAATCGCCTCATCAACTATTACCTGTTCACCGGAGGCGTGAACTACCGGATGGACCTGGCCACCGGCGACGGCAACGACCGGATCAGCTTCACCGGCGAACGGCACGGCACGAACGCCCCGATCAGCCCCGAAGGTGAGCCTAACTACACGCTGCCGCGCCTCGCGCGCACGAATCGCATGCTGGCATCGCTTGCGGACGAGATCGCGATTGCCGACGAAGAGCGGGACAGCGTCTCGGTCGGCTTCATTCCCGATTACTGGATGACCGAGAGCGTCTATCCGAAGAGCGCGATCATGCGCGAGATCGCCGATGACTTGCGCCGGGTCCGGTTCGGAGGGCCGGGCGCCGGGCTTGCCCGCGCGATGATGCACCTCACCTTCCGCTACGGCGCGGTCGACATCCAGAATGGTCCGCTCGATGTCGCGGCCACACCGGTGCTCGCCCTCGCCTCGGCGCGCTACATGGCGGAGTCGATCCAGCGCAAGCTCGTCAGCTATCTGGAGAGTGGCGGACAGCTCTTCCTCTACGGCGAGGTGCCGCTGTTCGACATGATCGGGCAGCCGTGCCGCCTTCTGCTGAAAGCGCTTGGGCTCCGGCCGATCGGGATGCGGTGGGCCGATCACCGTTACTTCCTGTCGCTGGCCGCCGATGGCTGGGCCGCGCCGCGACCGGAGCTTCGGGCGGGATTCGCCCAGACCTTCGCGGCCGACCGCGGCGGCGTGCTCTTCCGCGTCTACGGCGCCGACGAGGCATGTGGGTTCGATATCGAGGTGGGGAAGGGCCGCGCGATCGTGGTTTCGGCCGAGATCCCCACCGACCTGACGTTTTTCGCCCGTGCCTTCGCCGATCTGGGTGCGACGCCGGGGCTGACGCACGACCATCCCCGCCACGGCATCTTCCTGTCGTCGGCGGCGACGCCGGACGGTGAGCGGTTCATCCACGCCCTCAACCTCGACGGGTTCGACAAGCCGGTGCGGTTGAGCGAGGGCGGGGAGCCGTTGTTCGAGGGTCGGACGGTGATGCTGCGGCGCCGGGACGGCGTGATGCTGCCGCTCGGGCTCGATCGTGGCGATGTCCGGGTGGCCTGGTCGACGGTCGAGATCGCGGAGTGGAACGACGACGGGATCACGGTCCGCCTGATGGGCGGGGACGATGCGATGCTGCTGGAATCGGCGCGCACGCTGTCACCCGGCGACGGTTACGAGATTGCCCCTCGCGACGGCGGAGCGCTGGTGACGTTTACCGGTCGTGGTACCGGCGATGAGTTGCTGGCCCTGCGCTGGTCAGGATCGTAACGAGCTGAATCTCAGTCCTGCCCTGCCGGCGTGTCGGCGGGGAACGCCGGGGAGACTAGGAGGCAGTTATCTTCACATAGTGTGCGGAGCTGCGTATAATCGAGCCCGGGTTCCTCATCTCATGCTTGGCGTATCTCGCGACCTGCGGTTGGTACCACGCGCACCGGGTTTCCGGTCCGCTACCGCATCTGCAGGGGCAAGGAGAAAAGCGATGAGCGATGTTGCGTTCCTGGCACTGCCGGCGAGTGAAACATCCCGCCTGATCGATTTCGAGAAGGCGGAGCTGCATCCCGGGTTTGCCGGTGGCTGGATCCTCGTGGTGCAGGGTGAAGCCCCTTACCGGAATATGGATGTGCGGCTGGTTCCAAGGATCTATATCCGGCAGCCGGAGTACTGGGGGATCGAAGTCGTCGGCACGCTGCCGGGCGGCGCGGTGCCGGACGTGACCGGTCCCTATGCCGTCGCATTGCCG
>CADCWJ010000473.1 GCA_902806365.1 uncultured Thermomicrobiales bacterium | reverse complement strand
TGGATCGGCTCGATCCCCTGGGCGTTGCGGGTCTCGATGTCGGTACCCTGGCGGTAGAGCTCGGCGGCCTTCCAGGTGTCCGACCCCTCGTCCAGATCGCCACTGGTGGCCACCTCATCGAGCAGCGTCAGGAGCTGCTCGCGGGTCAGATCATCGAGCTCGTTGAAGACACCGTAGGAGCCGCGGTCGCCGGGAATCTCGGTACGGTCGAGCCAGCCCCCGTTGGCAAACCGGTAGAAATCCTCGGACGGGTCAACGGAGAGATCCATGTCCGCCGGGTCAAGCCCATGATCGGCACTCTGGCTGAGCGCCACGGCGGGCGCGAACAGCGAGAGCAGGAAGAGCAACGTAAAGACGGACGACAACAATGACCGCCGTGTCGATCGCATGGAGGTGGCCCTTTCTCGTGGTGGTGCATTAACCACCTCAAGCTGCGCATGCCAACGTATGATGTGCATAACTCGTTCGCTTCAATTCACATTATGTGGCGGGTGCCGGGAAGTCAATGCGGGGTGGGCCAGCCAGCGGTCCGGTCGCGGCAGCGGCTCCCACAACCGACGCTGCGGTTTCGTGGTTCGGTGATGCATTCACCCGGATCGGGTTCCAGTCGCAGGCGCAAATCACGATCGACTTGAGGTCGTCCTTGGGAATGCACGGGGCGGGGACCGGCAGGCGCACCATGTCGCGGGAGGCGGGGCCTCCCCGGGATCCGGGCACGAATGGAGTGATGCACGGAGGTGACACATGCGAATACGGGCCGCCAGGGACGGACTCTCGGCGCACGCGATCGCCGGGACCGAAGTGGTGCTGTTCGGACTCGACCTGTCCGAGGACATGGCGACAAAGTTGCGCGGTTTTGGGTTCGAGCGGACGGATGACGAGAGCCAGGAGATCGAGCTGCTGCGCGGCCTGAAGACGTTCGCGGCGACTGAGCCACCCGGTCACCGGCCGGGCACGCCGATAAGCACCATGATGCATCCGGTGCAGGCATTCCTGTGGGGCGATTATGACGTCGAGCCGGGTCACGACTACACGTACCGGGTTGTGGCGTTCGGTGGCACACCGGAACGGCTCGAGCCGCTCGCAGAGGTGATGATCCCGGTCCAGACCGAGCGACCGCACC
>CADCWJ010000472.1 GCA_902806365.1 uncultured Thermomicrobiales bacterium | reverse complement strand
TATCAAATAGGCCCAAACCCTCTTGACTTGAGGCCGCTCCGGGCGTACCATTAAGTGGTGTTCGAGACGAACATGGCGCAACGCTTCATCGGCCCGGATCAATGGCCCGGGGAGTGGAGCGGGTCGCCGGTGAGTGTGCAACTCTTTGGAGGGAGGGCAACAGCTATGACAACTTCACGAATGTGGAACGTCGCGCTGGTGCTCGATTATCCCCAGTCCCCATGGTCGAACGTGCCAATCTGACGGGCGCATCGCGCGTCACGCCAACGAGCATGATGACCTGGGTTGGAAAACAGCCCAGGGATTTTTTTGCCCGATAGGCCAGCAAGGGGATTCAGCGAGACTGACATTCGCGGTTCCCAGCCATCCTCTCAACGCATCCGAGCCACAATCCCGTTCTCATTTCACCAACCTGCCGCCCGAGGCGACTTTGCCTCAGGCCAGCGAAAGCCTTGTCTTTTTATCAAAAAAAGGGTCGTTCATGTTTCCCATCGCCTCGTCTCACTATATATCGACAACGGGCTTCATCGAACGCGATCGACGCGCGAGTGGCCGGCCGGCCAGCAGGAGCGAGATCCTCAGCCGGCATCAGGAGGAATCGAAAGTGAACAGCTCGTTTTATATCCAGGACCAGATGCTACGGAATCGCTCCAAGGATCTGGACCGCGAGGTCCGCAGGCACCAGCAGCTCAATGAAGCCAGGCGTGCCGGATCCAATCCTTCCGTGCGAGTCCGCCATACGATCGGCAAGGTGCTGATCGCGGCTGGAGAGCGCATTCGTCCAGAACTGGCGTGACCGCCGGGCGCGGGCGCGACATGCCCCTTCCCGAACGCACCATCCCGGTTCACGACCGTTCCAACATCCGTGGCAATGCCCGGACGGCCAGCCCGTCCGGGCATTCGCGCGTCGGGGTCGGAGTACTCATCCACTTCTGCTAGCATTGACAGACCGGAACACGCTTCGGGGCCGTGGAAACGCCACACGTCAACGCGGGTGGGATCAGATGACCAGGATCATCGGCTTCTTCAATCAAAAGGGCGGCACCGCCAAGACGACCAGCACGCTCAACGTGGCGGCCGCCCTCGCCGAACAGGGGAAACGGATCCTGACGGTCGATCTCGATCCGCAGGCCAGCCTCACGATGGCGACCGGAATCGATGTGATCTCGATCGACCTATCGGTCTACGATCTCCTGCTCGACGATCGGGTTGGGATCGCCGAGGTCGCACTGCCGACGACGATTGCCGGAGTCGACATCGTTCCCTCACATCCCGATCTGGCCGCCGCCGAGCTCGAGCTGCTCAACGTCCTCGAACGCGAGCGCCAGCTCGACAACCGCCTGCGGGAAGCCGACCTTGGCACCTACGATTACGTCCTGATCGATTCCCCGCCCGCGCTCAACATCATATCGATCAACATCCTCGTCGCGATCCGTGAGCTCGTGATCCCGATTGAGCCGCATCCGCTCTCGATCATGGTCCTGCGACGCCTCTTCGAGACGGTCGCCCGGATCCGGCGGCTCAACCCGGCACTCGATGTGCTCGGGTTCCTGCCGACCAAGGTCCACCATTCCTCGCGGTTGGCGGCGGACATGCTCTTGCACCTGGAAGAGCAGTATCCGGATTACCCACTCCTCCCGGCAATCCCGCTCTCGGTCCGCGGCGCCGAATCGATCGCCGAACGGATCAGCATTCTCCAGTACATGCCGCGCTCCACGGTCGCCGCCGCATACCGCGATGTCGGAGCCTGGATCGAGCGGGCCGCGTCGTCCTCAGAGGGCGGCGCGACGAGGGACGTCGCCCGTGTCTGAGCGTTCACCGGAGCGAGCCGACACCACGCCCGGGACATCCCACTCGTCTGCCAGCCGGGGCCGGCGACGATTCACGGTCGATTCCCTGTTCAGCGATACCCGGGCCCAGGCGGCCGGAGTCGCGGACCTCCCGGATGCACGGATCATCGACCTTGACCGGATCGAGGGCGACCCGCTTCAACCGCGGCGCACCTTCGACCCCGACAGGCTCGACGAGCTCGCGGCAAGCATCGCCGCCGAAGGGGTGCTCCAACCGATCGTGGTCCGGTTCGACGCCGAGCGCAACCGCTACATCGTCGTTCATGGCGAGCGGCGGGTCCGGGCCGCGCGGATCGCCGGGCTCGGAGCTATCCCTGCCCTGATCCGCGACGTTCCGGAGGATCATCGTCTCGTCCAGCAATTGATGGAAAACGTTGTACGTGATGATCTCAATGCGGTCGACCGGGCGGCCGCCCTGCGCGCCCTGCGCGGTCAACTCGGTGATCCCCCGTGGGAGGTCGTCGCCGCCCGGGTTGGGATCAAGCGAAGCCGTCTCTTTCAGCTCCTCGGTACCGAGAAGCTGTCCGAAGGCACTCGGGAGGACATCCAGGGAGGGAGGCTCAGCGAGAAGCAGAGCCGGGCCCTGCAGGGGCTGCCACCAGCAAAACAGGACGCCCTCAGGGAGCTGATCGTCCGCGAGTCGCTCTCGTCCCCGGAGGCCTCGCGCCTGGCACGGGTGTACCGGGACTATCCCGTTTCGCCGCCTCACGACCGGGAAGCCGCGGCCAGGGCGCTCGCCACGCTTCGCGGTCTCGCCGTCGCCAACGATCCGGATTCGGCCCGGCGCCAGACCAGGGCGCTCCTGCACGCCGTTCGGGCGGCCGCCGGGGGCGACACGTCGGGCCAGGCCCAACTTCGTCAGCTCAAGTCCCTGCTCGCGATTCCGGCGTTCAGCCAGGACCGCTTCGCGCGGGAGACCAGCGCGGCCGCGAGGTCGCTCGCGGCGCTCGTAGAACGAAGCACCAGCATGACGCCGGAGGTTCGCGCGTCACTCGTGGACCTCCGGAATACGATCGATGCGCTGCTCGCGAAGCGATGACGCAATTGACGAGACGGTCTGCTCCGCTGGCATGGTTCCTGCCATTCGAGACGTATTCCCTATCGTCAGCGGAGCCTTTCCGCTAGACTGCAGATGTTGGCGCAGGACATGTCGTCTTGCCGGTCGCATGTATCGGAGGAAGCATCATGATCTCAGGTCGCGCACGCTCGCTCAAATCCCTTTCGCTGGGAGCCCTTCTCGTCGGTGGACTTTCCCTGACGGGCCTCGGTGTCTCGCTCGCCCAGGATCCGGCGATTCCCGTGCATCCGGCGCATATCCACGAGGGGACATGCGACGACTTGAATCCCGCTCCGTTGCAGCCCCTGTCGATGGTTTCGGTTCTTCAGAACGACAGCGATGAGGAAGGCGCCAACACGCCCAAGGGTGTGTTGACGGCCGGCCGGGTCCTGCTTTCCAGCACCGAGGGTGTCGAAATGTCGATGGAAGACATTCTGGCGGGTGCCCACTCGATCAACATCCACCTCAGCGAAGCCGAGATCGACACCTACATTGCCTGCGGTGAGATCGGTGGCGTCACCGTCGAGGGCGACCTTTATATCGGTCTCCGTGGCATCGAGGATTCCGGGTACTCCGGAGTCGCGAGGCTGAGTGAGGACGGCGACAGCACGAACGTCGACATCTTCCTGACCGAGCCGCTGGAAGACAACGCCGCGACCCCGGCCGCCTGATCCTGTCCGGGCTGGAACCGGTCCCTGATGCAATCCGGCGATATGTGGAGAAGAGGGCGGGGCATGTGCCCCGCCCTCTTCGCTGGTGACTCGCGGTTGGCGAAAGGCCATGAGCGTCCCGGAGACCGGTAGCGACGAGCTCAGGACCAGTTGTGCGGGTTGTCCCACTCCGGACGGGAATCCACACCAAATCGAAGCGCCAGCACGTCGAAGACGATCAGACCGAGAACGATGACGAGCAGTATCGAGGCTTCCATGGGAACCTCCGTTCCCGGATGACGGGCAACTTGCGCGACCAGCCCACCCACCTCAGCTCCAATCACAGGGAGCGGCTCCTGCTGAGAACCTGTTCGAGCTCCCACCACGTACGCCGAGAAAGGTCTTCCTGGCGCATTCGCTGGTTCCGGTGCAGCCGTTCAAGGTCGGCCGAGCGGTCCTCGTTCGTCGACTCGACCCTAAAGGTCAGGACGAATCGTTTGCGTCCCAGATGCATGATGGTCACCGTGTCCTCACTTTCGCGCGATCCGCCTGTACGCCCTGGTCCCGTGCCAACCGCGCTCATCGCCAGATGTGCAGCGCGATCGTCCCTTGTAGAACGCGCGCCCGAGCACCCTGTGAGGTGATTTGGGCGCGGATCGTCGCCGAATGCGGAGAGTATCCGCGGTCAACCCCGAGGGGAGGATCGTGCATAGGGTCACCCAGGCGGCGGTACGGACGATGCAGATTCGGCGCAGATGTACCATTCTTGCGATGCACCGTCTGACGGCGCTCGCCGCCCAGCACAGACAGCCTGCATCTCGTCATGGAGTCGCCACCGATGAACACCCGTTCCGCAAAAATGTATCCGGGAGTCGCTCTCCACGGACTTGTCGCCCTCGCGTTTCTCCTGTCGGTGTTCGCCTGGTCGCTCTCGCCCTTCACCAGCACCACCGCCGCCCAATCGACGCCCGGGGATGCGCCCCCGCTTGCCGATGTGGTGGCGACCGTCAGCCCCGCCGT
>CADCWJ010000471.1 GCA_902806365.1 uncultured Thermomicrobiales bacterium | reverse complement strand
TCCCTCACCGTTCACCTATTCGCGCCGAGCCGCCGGAGGATTCGTGTACTTTTCGTCCCGTCAGCCAACGGCGCGTTCTCGCCGGGCAAATCACTTCACCCCCGTCAACGCCATGCTGAATGGGGCGTTGCAGGCGCTCGCCGACATCGCGCTCCAGCCGGTGATCCTCCTCGCGGCAATCGCCTATCTGCTCGGGGGTTCGTCCTATCAAATCGCCGGGTTCGCCGTGGTCTCGCTCGCCTCGTGGGCGCTCGCGGACTGGATCGCCGCGCCCTTGCGCGTCATGTTGCGCCGGGATTTCCGGCTGGTGACGATCGGCAGTGTGATTCGCCTTCTGGCGGCGATCGCGATCGGTATCATCGGCGTGCGGCTGGCGGACTCTAACGCCCCTGATCAGGTTAGGGCACTGCTGGTCGCCTATGCCGTTTATCAGCTGGCCTCGGCTGTGATCGGACGGGCCAACGTCCATTCCATTCACGGCACCGGAGCTCTTGGTTCCCGGCGAGGACTCTTCCACGGTCGCGCCCTGGTCGGTGTGGTCGCGGCGGTGATCGGCGCTGGCGCGGTATGGTCGGCACTGGGTGCGACTGGGACGACGGGCGACAACGGCGGCCTTGTTCTGCTGCTTGGGGCGATCGGGATCGCATCGGCGACCTGGTTCCTGCTCGCGATCCCCGGCAATCGCCGGATCGAACCTCGCTCCCCGTACCGGAATCACACCGCCCGACAGGGGCTCGCGGCGCTCCAGTCGCGAGCGTACCGGCGCTACCTCTTTTTCCGTTCGCTGATGGCGTTGAGCGCCGCCGCCGATCCCTTTCTGATCGTGTTCGGACTCGAGAAATTGGGACTGAGGCTGGGCGAAGTCGGAGCGGCCCTTGCGATCTACGCCGCCGGGCACCTGCTCGGGACGGTCGTCTGGCCACGATGGGCCGCCGCCCGCAGTGCCCGTGCTCCGCTTCAGATAACACCACTCCTCCGGTTGGTCGTGCTGGTCGTGGCGGTATCGATCCCGTCGATTTCCGCGAGTGGGCTCTACGCCGGGCGATTCGACGGTCCCGAAGTCGCCATTCGGTGCTTCATTGCCATCTTCGGTCTCCTCGGCTTGGTCACCAGCGCCAACAATGTCGCGAGCCAACCTTATCTCCTTGCCATACTCCCCGAGGATGTCGCCCGACCGGCAATCGCCCTGACCAATACGATCCTTGGTGTGCTGGCGTTCGGCGCCCTGGCCGCCGCGTTCCTTGTGGAGCGCTTTTCCCTGGAGGCGTTACTGTACGTGGCGGTCGTGCTTGCGTTCATCGGCCTCGTCGCCAGCGGGATGCTCGCGGCATCGCGCGTCCGCGTGCGGCAGCGTTATGGAACGCGCGGTCTACGCCGCCCGGTCGTTCGGGGTCTCGTCTGACCACTGCGCAAATGAGATGTCGCACGCTCGTGGGCTACAACCATGAGACAGCCAGAGAGGAACGCTCGTTACATGCTGATCGAAACCTTTGCGCTGGAACGCTGGATGACTCGTTGGGAACTCGATGTCGATTGCGACATTGCGGAGAGCGGGATTCTGCCGCTCTCGCTCGATGAGCTGTTCGGCCTGCTCGGGAAGGACATAGCTGCCGAGATCGACCGTGAGATTCACCGGATGCCGCTCGCGTACTCGGAGGCACGAGGCACCCAGGCACTTCGCTCGGTGCTCGCCGCGACCTATGCCCGTGCCGATTCCGAGGACATTCTGGTTACGACCGGCGCAATCGAGGCCAACTTCCTGCTGTTCCACTCACTCGTGCGGTCCGGCGACCATGTGATCGCGGTTTCCCCCGCCTATCAGCAGTTGCACAGCGTTCCCCGCTCGATCGGTGCCGACCTCTCCCTGTGGGATGTCCGGACGGACGACGGCTTTGCTTACGACCTGAACCGTCTGGAGGCGCTGCTTCGCCCGGATACCAGGATGATCGTCCTGAACTCGCCCCACAACCCGACGGGCGCGATGCTGAGCCAGGACCAGCTCCGCGATGTCGTCGCTTTGGCCGAGCGCTCGAACGCATGGATTCTCTCCGACGAGGCATACCGCTGGCTGGAACATCCGGGCGGCGAACGGCTCCCCGCTCCGTTGCACGATCTTTCGGAGCGCGCGATCAGTGTCGGCACGCTCTCCAAGCCCTTCGGCCTGCCGGGGCTCCGTGTCGGGTGGTTCGCGGCCAATCCCGAGGTGGTCCAGGCGGCATGGGGGTTACGCGATTACGTGTCGCTCAGCCCGTCGGGCATCAGCGACGCCCTCGCCCGGATGGTGATCGGCCACCGTGACATGATCCTGGCGCGGAATGACCGGATCATCACCGACAATCTCTCGACAGCTCGCGCCTGGTTCGCCGAGCATGCCGATCTCGTGTCGTGGAGCGAACCCAGGGCCGGCCTCCTGGCGATGCTGCGGTATAACCTGCCGGTCGACTCGGTGACGCTTGCCGATGGCCTTGCCCGCGACGCACGGGTGATGCTTGCCCCCGGCTCGACGTTCGGGCTGGAGCATCATCTCCGGATTGGGGTCGGCCAGCGACCGGACCTGTTCGCGGAGGGGCTGCGCCGGACCGCGGAATACATGCGCGCGGGCCGGTTCTGAACCGGCCCGAACCGCTACTCGACGTCGCTCCCCGGCAAACGGGCCGATGGCTGCGTGTCGGTGACGACGGTGCGGCTCTGCTCGCGCAGGAACTGCATCACGTAGTAGGGACCGAGGGCGCCCTTGCCGCTCGAACCGCTCCCCTTCCAGCCGCAGAAGGGCTGGGATTCCGGCCAGGCCCCTGTCGTCGCGCCACCCTGGCGGTTGGCGTAGACCACCCCGGCCACGATCTTGTCGAAGAACGTCGCGATCTCCCCCTCGTCCTCGCTGAAGATACCGGCCGTCAGGCCATACTCGGTGGCGTTCGCCTCGCGCAATGCCTCGTCCAGCGACTCCACCTTGCCGACCGTCAGGAACGGAAGGAACAGCTCGCGCTTGAACAGGTCGTGATCGAGCGGCAGGCCATCGATGATCGTGGGTGCCACGAACGTGCCTTTGTCGAGACCATCGTCCGTCAATCTGGCGCCGCCGGTCCGTACCGTTCCTTCCGTCGCGCTGGCGACCGCTTCGTCGAATCGCTCCACGGCCCGCTCGTCGATCACCGGTCCCATGAAGATGTCGCGCCCGGCCGGATCGCCGACCGCAAGCGTATTCGTCCGCGCCACCAGCCGTTCCATGAAGTCGTCATAGACGGGAGCTTCCACATACACGCGTGAGCAGGCGGAGCATTTCTGACCGGAGAATCCGAACGCCGATCGAGCGACGCCTTCAACTGCTTTGCCGAGGTC
The DNA here is from genome assembly GCA_902806365.1 of uncultured Thermomicrobiales bacterium. GTDB lineage: Bacteria > Chloroflexota > Chloroflexia > Thermomicrobiales > UBA6265 > CADCWJ01. Next base: position 1,375 of record CADCWJ010000471.1, on the reverse strand, counting down.
GGCATTGCGCGTCACGATCGTCGGATTCTTGCCGCCCATCTCGGTGATGATCGGCTTCGGGTAGGCGGTGCTGAAGCTCTGGTAGAGATCGAACCCGACCTCCTTGGAACCGGTAAATACCGCGCCGTCGATGCCGGGGTGCCTCACGAGCGCCTCCCCCGCTTCCTCGCCGCCACCGGTCACGAACTGGAGCGCATCGGTCGGAACACCAGCGTCGATCAGCGTGCGGACCAGTTCGTAGCCGGAGAGCGCGGTTGCGCTGGCGGGCTTGAAGACGACCGTGTTCCCGGCGACAAGCGCACCGGCAATCGGGCCGGCGGCGAGTGCATGCGGGAAGTTGAACGGAGAGAGGATCGCCCAGACGCCGAAGGGGCGAAGGATTGATTCATTCCGCTCACGCGGATCGAGCGATTCCATCTGGCGAACGAAGCCATCGGCGTCTTCGACCTGACGGGCGTAATAGTCGAGGAGATCGGCGCCTTCCTCTACCTCGCCGATCGCCTCGGCGCGCGATTTTCCACATTCCAGGATCATGATTGCGGCGAGGTCGAACTTGCGCTCACGAATCTTCTCGGCACCGGCGTGGATGATCGCCACACGCTCCTGCCAAGGACGCGCGGACCAGGCAGGAAATCCGCCCTTCGCGGCGTTTACGGCATCGTCCACATCGGCCGCCGTGCCCTTCTGCATCCTTGCCAGGACGAGCGAGGCGTCGGCCGGGGCGGTGACATCGAACAGCGGGCGACCCGTCCGGTCGAGGCCATTCACGACGATTGGGCGGATTCCTCCGAGTGACTGGTGAAGTCGTGCCAAAGCCTCGTCGAACGATTGATGCATCGCCTCGATCTGGTCCGGAGTCGCGGTGTAGGTGATCTTTTGGGCGGTCGACGCCATGGGGTATCCCTCATCGTTAGACCGGACGAATCGCTAACCGCAGGGCACGGATTTGCGATACTCGCGGCCCCCGGCATAACTAGCAACGCCAGGCGGCACCGCTCTGCAGCCCACCAGTGCGAGGGGCCGCCCGAATCCGCTCGGTCGACGCCGATACGATGGCGTTGTGCGCCTGACCACTCGCGGTCTCGCTGCCTGGGCCGTGGAGATCGGGAGTGCGGGACGCCTTCCCTATGTGTACTCGCCGAGGATGGCCGAGATCTCGACGCGATTGCCAAACGGATCGTGCGTGAAGAAACGTGGCCGGTTCGGGATCGGATCGGTGTCGGCGGTCTGGTAGCCGTTTGCTTCGAGCGTCTGGCGAACGCTGTCCGGATCATCGACCTGAAGGCAGAAGTGGAGACCTCTCGATCCGGGGCCGTATCCGTCGTCGGTATACAGGTGAACTTCATGACCTTCGTCACCGGCCTGATACCAGACG
>CADCWJ010000470.1 GCA_902806365.1 uncultured Thermomicrobiales bacterium | reverse complement strand
GCGCGATCGCCGCCTCAAGCCAGTTCAGCGTCAACGGATCATGGCCGGGATCGTGGGGGTGCTCTTGCCAGGTTCCCGCGCTGTCGTCAGGCGGAGGGGAGAACGTGCTCCGCTCGGTGACAATGTAGTCGTTTGTGACGCCTTCCTCTGGACTCTGGAATGTGTGACGAAAGGTCGAGGGTGGAAACAGGCTGATCTCCGACGACGAACGCCAGTTCCAGTCCTTTGCCTCGGGGGAATCCGGGTGCGGCGGGATGTCGACGTGGAACACGCCGCCGCCTTGGGCCAGATGGTCGCGGTAGCGGAGCATCGCGGTTCGCAAGAGCGTCAGGTCGAACTCGATCGTGAATTGGCCCTTGGCGGGGGCCCGCACGGGGCGAAGAGTCGAGGGTTCCGGCATGGCATGAATCCCGGTTGGCACAAACAGCGATGACGCCAGTATACCGAGGCGCGTGGGAAGGGAACGCGACCACCGGGAGCGGCTCGTGCCGCTCCCGGTGGTCGCGCCATCTTCTAGTTGAGATAGGCCGTCGCAGCCCAGCCAGTCACACCCTTGTAGGTCACCTGACGGAAGCCGGGAGCGGTTCCGGAGCCCGCGTAGACGGTCGCCCCTTCGGGCATGATCAGCAGCACCCTGGCGCTGGTGCTCGGCCGCTCCCGGAGGTTGAGCCGTGCCGTCGTCGTGAAGGTCTCGGCACCGTCGAATGGCCAGTAGAGGTACTGGTCCGCGACCCAGCCCGCGAGTCCCTGATGGATGACATAGCGGAAGCCGTTGTGAAGCTGGCTGCTGGTCTCTACGGTGGAGCCGGCCCGCAGTACGCGCAGCACCTTGTGGCCGGTCGAAGGACCGGACCGCAGATTGACGGCGTAGAGGGTCCTCGCCCTGCCCGTGATGACCGGATCGGGCGGCGGGCTGTAAGGCCGGGCAATAATGTAGTCCCGGTGGGCCCAGCCGAGCTGGCCCTTGTAGCTGACATATAGGAAATCGTTGCTGAGGACGCGCTGCAGGGTGATCGTCGCGCCCCTGGGCATGACCGTGATGACGCGGTACTGGGGCCCCGCCCCGCTGCGCAGGTTGAGCGCCGCGGTCGTGATCGCCAGCGTGTCTTCCGCGCCGGCGTCGTTGGCGGTGGCGCCGCGCGCGCCGAGGGTAGTCGCCGCCAGGATGGCAGTCCCGGCGACGAGACCCTTGCCGATCACGGCGCGGCGGCTCAGCGAGCTTGCGTCCACGCGGTCGTGAGGATCATGCGGGTGTTCGGAAACGTACGACATTGTATGGTTCCTCTCCCTCCGGTTGGGCCGGAGACTGGATTGTGTAGCGACAAGACGACGGGATTGAGCGATCGCCGGGTGGCACGGTGCACCGTACCGGTATGGGCGATCCGCACCATGGCGGTGTCACGCGGAGGTGGACCCCGGTGGATGAACGGCGACCAGCTGGCCGCGCTGAACGGTTGGGTCCCTGCTCCCACGGGATCCGGTTGGTGCGGTCCCGGGAGTGATGTGGTACGGGGAGGACGCAATCGCGCGCGGATCGCCGCTCTCCTCACGGCCACGTTGTCCGATGTCCCAGGGGGTGCGCTCCTGCGCGCTCCAGGTGTTCCCATCGGTCTGGTTCCAAGCATAGGCAGGCGGTCATTTTGGGTCATCCGTAAATTTACTGATAGGCTCACATACGTAGTGCGGAAACGCTGCTAAATAGAGGATTTTGGCCACTGCGCGTCAGACGGATGCAACGAGAAACCACGATGTTCTGGCCCAGTTGGTCGTTCCCGCCAAGGGTATTCCGTGCCGGAATCGGGCGGCCACGGTCATCTATGGCTGGATCGAGACGGGCTCTTCCGGTCGCCGGCAGAGGGCGAGCCGTTCGCGTCACGGCTGGCCGAACACCTGTCTTCGGTCGCGCTCGGCGGGATGATCGTGGCGCTGCGGTCGGGCGGCGCAATGCGAGTAACCGTCGGGGCGTTGCTCGTGCTGGATGAAGCGGGAAGGGCGCGGTCGGTCTCAATGCGTTACCGCTGGTGGCACTCACGAGCTTGGCGAGCACTCGGTGGCGAGTGGATGCCTGCCCGCTGTGCGCCGCAGGGGTGAGGCCCGGGCACAAGAACGGCTTCACGTTCGCCGCGCAGCCGTGGGCAGCTACCGATGCCGCTTGCCGATGCGGCCTACCGGCGAACCTCTGCCAAATGGCGAGCATCCAAAAACCAGAGACCTTAGGCGGCGGGCTCGGGATCGGGGTCCTTGGACCCGGCGGCTGCGTGCCCCGAGTTCCCGGACCGGTTTTCGTACCATGCCATCAGGGGCGTGACCGTGATGCCATGGAGCAGGATCGAGACGGCGATCGTGGTCAGCGTGATCCCCATGAAGATGGTCGCGATGTCGTCCGGAACCCCATGGACGATCGCGTACATGAGGTAATAGACCGAGCCGATGCCGCGAATTCCGAACCAGCTCACCAGCCGCTTCTGGATGTGATTGCTCTCCGAGCCCCGGAGCCCGATCCAGACCGCCGCCGGGCGAATCACGAAGAACAGCAGCGGCACGAACCAGATCGCCTGCCAGGGGACGTATTCCGGCGCCAGCAGGCTCCCCACCAGGAGCACGACCGCCAGCTCGCCGAGGCTGCCAAGCTTCTCATTGAATCCAAGAATCGCTTCCGCCATGTGTACGGGCGCGGTTTCCTCCTTGGTCGCCCGTTCTTCCTCGTCGGCGTGCGCAAGTTGCTCGATGGCTTCGTCGAAATCGCCGGGGGTGAGCCTGGCTTCGGCCCAGCGCAGCCCCAGTCCGGCCGCGAACACCGCCAGGAACCCGTAGGTGTGAAGCAGAAGGGCGATCCCGTAGGCGAAGGCGATCAACCCGAGTGTCAGGAACTCGTC
>CADCWJ010000469.1 GCA_902806365.1 uncultured Thermomicrobiales bacterium | reverse complement strand
CGGTACGGGGCATTCCGTCGTCCCAAGTAGTCTGTCCAATCTTGGCCGTCGGGTAGAACGAGCGCCTCATCCGGGACACTTTGCGTGCGCGACGCAGCGGCCAAGGTTCCTCGACCCATTCGACTGCGCTCCGACGCGGCTGCCCGACACAGCTGTTGGGATGAGGATAGGCGGGGGCGAGTGCCAACGTGACACGCACGCCTCACCCAGCGATGCCTCGTCGGCCAAAGTCCAGCCCCAGACGTCGCAGGCGACGCTCTCGAAGTCCCCGACGGGGTTGACGTGGGCCACCCACTGCCCACACGCGTCCGGACCGCACTCACACCGGTCGCAGACGGCGTCCCCCATTCGGCAGCGCTGCCGGGCCCGGCTTCCGGTGATGAACGCATTGGGCGACACGATGTATCGCTGCGAATCGGGGTTCTCCATCACCCATCGTGACTGCCGGTCGTCCCAGTACTCGCGGACCCAGCGGTCCTCGTCGTGCGTCTCTTCCAGGCAGGTGGCGAAGTGGACGCCGAGGTTCTTTAAAAAGACGTAACCGGTGATACCCAGCGGGCCGCCCGCGATGAATCGCATCGTATCGGCTGGGGACGGTCGTACGAGCCGACCCGTCGCGGTCACGATGGCGACGAGCGGGCCGCCCGCCAGACAGAAGCGGAGCGTGGCCAGTGTCAACGGCGATCACCTGGCGCGCATGCTGGCCGAGCCGGTGCCAGACGAGATCAGGACGGAGCTGGCCGGCTTCCGATCGCACGATTCGGGTTAACTCGTTGCCGGCTCGACGCTGATGACCCGCGAGAGTGTTTGGACGAGACGCTGCTGCTCGTCGTCCGTCATTCGTTCCACGAGCATGGCCCGAATGATGTCGGCGTGAATGCGGACGCTCCGCTGGAGCAGGGCGCGGCCCGCGTCCGTGGCGGCAAGCAGGACGACCCGGCGGTCGGCGACCGTTTCCTTGCGGCAGATCAGGCCGTGCGCTTCGAGCCGGGCCACCAACCGGCTCAAGGCAGGTTGGCTCAGGGGCGTGGCCGCCTGCAAGTCGCCGAGCCGGATCTGGCCCGGCGCCGCGCCGTTCACGTAGAGCAGCACATCGAACTCGTTGACCGTGATCCCGAGCTGGCGCGCGAATTCCTCTTCGAGCCGTCCATTGATTCGGGTGTAGACCGACCGCAACATCGTCCAGATGTGGGCGCATTCGTGCGCGTCGATCCTGGGTGGGGAATCGGTTTCCGGATGGTCCGGCGACGCCGTCGTCATGGGCTCGAATCCATCAGGCGGGCGGGCGTGGCCAGGTCTGCCACTGCCGCAGGGCTGGCGAGATCGCGTCTTCCTCATAGTCGAGATGGGCGAGCAAGTGCTGGGCCAATGCCCCCAGCGCATCGGTGATCTGGCGCCGGGTGGCCGCCGTGTCGTCCTCGGTAAGCCTTCCGGCGCCGGCCTCGATCTGGTCCAGGATATCCGAAACGAGCCGGTGATCCGCTTCCAGACGATCGACGACCGATTCCAGCGCAGGGTCGAAGGCGCGTAGCGCCGGGAAAAGCGAGACATCTTCATGCGTGTGATGCAGGTGCGTGAACCGGCAATAGGCGAGGCAGTTTACCCGAAGTTTCCAGAGCGGACTGGTGGTCTGCAGTTCCGCGATCTCGGCGCGGATCGATTCCGGGGTGGCATCAGCCGCGACCCGGTCGCTGAGGATCCGCAGGCGCGCCAGGTCGTTGCGCAGCAGGTCGTGAACCCATCTGAGTTCGCGGACCAGGTGCTCGCCAGGCAGGTCGACGGTGATGCCGGAAGATGATGCGGGCATGGGCAGGTCCTTCGTCCGGGGCAGCTTCGCTGTCCCACGCTTGAATATGTATGCGCATGAATATACCTTGATCGTTGTGAGTCGTCCACCCGGGCACTACCCCTGACGTTGCGAGGAGTACCATGAGCGATTACGGACATCACCTGGAATTCGGCTACTTCCTCGATCCCGGCGCGCGCGAGCCCGAGCGTACGCTCGACATTGCGCAGCGGATCGATGCCCTCGGCTACGACCTGATCGGCATCCAGGACCATCCCTACCAGCCGGCCCACTTCGACGCCGTCGCGCTCGCGGCCTACATCCTTGGCCAGACCGATCGCGTCCGCCTGTTCCAGGATGTCGCCAACCTGCCGCTGCGGCACCCGGTGGTCCTTGCCAAAACGGCCGCCACGCTCGACCTGTTGAGCGGCGGCCGCTTCGAGCTCGGGCTCGGGGCAGGCGCCT
>CADCWJ010000468.1 GCA_902806365.1 uncultured Thermomicrobiales bacterium | reverse complement strand
GAACGAATCGGCCAGGTATCCGCCACCGGCAACGACCACCAGCACACCGAGGAACCTGGGGAAGTGGGCTGACTTGAACAGCAAGTATCCGAGGCCCAGGAGATGGAGGCCGAAGATCGCCAGGGCAATCCCGACCCAGCCGTTGTCGAACGAGGCGATGGATGCCATGACCTGCGTGTTGAGCTGTTCTGGCTGAAGCGTCGCGCGATCGGCGCCGCCCAAAAGCTGTGCGACGTCGAGCAGATTGACCAACGCCATCGCAAACGCCGCGGCATATGCCAACCGCAACCATCCCACCAATACGGCGAGGGTTCGGCTGACCGGTTTCAGCAGGACATATTCCGCCCAGGCGACCACGACATCCAGCATGACGACGATCAGGAAGGCCGCAATACCGATACGAAAGAGCCCCTCGGAGGCGGTGATCTTGTCGACGGTTGCCGTCGCGTCCGCTGGCACGACGAGGCTCTGAAGCACACCAAACCGGGCAAAGGGCGACAGCAGCGCGATGAACAGCAGGCCGATTCCTGCGACCAGCGCGACCTTCCGTGGGGAGATGTCGGCGGTGGGCCGTTTCGTGATTGTCGGATGGCCTGTCATTTCGGTTCCCTTCCAACCTGCCTTCGGGGCAGGAAATCGGCGCCCCGATGCGCAAGGGGCGCATGTCGGCTCTCTTGTCTGCCTGGTTGCCGTGTTGGCCCGACGCGCCGCAGGACGTGCGTCACACGGTGACGGCGACCTTTCCTCGGGCGTGCCCCCCTCCCACATGACCGATCGCCTGGGAGGCTTCGCTCAGCGGGTAGACGCGGTCGATGACCGGCGTGACCTTGCCGGCCTCGATGAGCTCCTTGAGGACGACCAGGTCCTCGAGCTTCGGCGACACGAGAAACGGCCGCAGTGTGTGGCTCACGAACCGGTCCAACACGTGCGCGCCGACCACGCGACCGCCGCCGGCGAACCAGCGGTTGTCGAACCCCCCGCCGTTGGGCACGAGCGTCCCCGTCGGGGCGAGCGCGCGCCTGAGGTCGGAGAGCGAATGGTTCGCCACGTTGTCGAGGATAAAGTCGTAGCGCCGATCCTTCCGCGTGAAGTCCTCTCGGGCGTAGTCGACGACGTGGTCGGCGCCGATAGATCGGACCATGTCCACGTTCCTCGTGCT
>CADCWJ010000467.1 GCA_902806365.1 uncultured Thermomicrobiales bacterium | reverse complement strand
CGCCCTGACCCCTGCCGTCGAAGAGGCTTGCGGGCAGATCCCGGTGATCGTCTTCGACCGCGGCGTCAACACCGATTGCCCGGTCACCTTCATCCATCCGATCGGCGGCTACGCGTTCGGCGCGGATGCGGCCGAATTCCTGGTTGAGGAAGTGCCCGAGGGCGGGAACATCCTGGCGCTGCGGATCCTGCCGGGCGTCGATGTGCTGGAGACTCGCTGGGCCGCCGCCGATATCATCTTCCAGCAGAACAACATGAACGTCGTCGGCGTCGAGTTCTCGGAAGGTGACCGCGCCAACGTCAAGCAGATCGTGTCCGACTACATCGACCGCTTCGGCCAGATCGACGGGATCTGGATGGACGCCGGGCAGGATGCCGTGGCCGCGATCGAGGCGTTCGAGGACCGCGGGCTCGAGGTGCCGCCGATCACCGGCGAGGACCAGCAGGACTTCCTGCAGAAGTGGTCGGACGACGGCCTGACCGCAATCGCCCCGACGTACTCCAACTTCCAGTGGCGGACGCCGATCATCGCCGCGACGATGATCCTCTCCGGGGAGCAGGTCCCATCGGAATGGGTGCTGCCGCAGCCGGTCATCACGTCGGAGAACCTGGCCGATTACCTCCAGCCGGACATGCCGCCGCAGCATTACGCGCTCTGCGGCTGCGAGAACATGGAAGGCTTCCCGGAGGTCTGGCAGAACCGGTAACATCCGTTTCGGCTTGATTGCCGAGGGCGGCAACCTGGGCGACCACACAGGGTCGCCCCTACCGAACGGATCAAACGGTGAGGCAGCTCCCGCGTTCCCCACCGATCCGTCAACATGTCGCGGCAGCCCTGTGGGGTCGCCCGGGAGCGGCCGAAAACCGGCTCCCGTGATGTTCCCTTCCGTCGCGCGACTTGGGCAAAATGGGGAGGCCACCGGGGCCTCCCCTACGATGGGGCCGTCCCTACGATTCGCCCGCGAGATTGTCATGAATCCGATCGGGGCCAACCTCTGGATTTGGGACTCCCCCGTCACCGACGACGTAATTTGGCGGCGGGCTCCGCTGATCGCGGCGATGGGCTTCGACCTGGTCGAACTCCCGCTCGAGCACCCCGACGACTGGAACCCGAGCCTCGTCAAGCCGATTCTGGACGATCT
>CADCWJ010000466.1 GCA_902806365.1 uncultured Thermomicrobiales bacterium | reverse complement strand
TCTCGCAGTACGGATACATCGTCTTCATGTTCGGTCTTGGCGGCGAAAAGGGTGTGGCCGGCGCGACGTTCTACGTGGTCGCGCACGCGCTGGTCAAGTCTGCGCTGTTCATGACCGCCGGCGGCGTGAGCGAGGCGACCGGGGCGACAAGGCTGTCCGACCTCGGGGGGCTGGCGCGCCCGATGCCGGGGCTGGCGTTTTGGAGTGGTTGCGCCGCCGCCGGGCTCATCGCGCTCCCGCTGACCGCCGGGTTCTTCAAGGACGAATTGCTGTTTGCGGCCGCCCACGAGCGGGGCACGCCGTTCGCGGTCCTCGCGGTCCTCGCCGCGGCCCTGACCTTCGCCTACATTGCCCGGTTCTGGATCCGCATATTCCTTGGCTCCCTGCACACGGCGCCGACCGCGATCGCGACGCGTCTGGTTGTACCGGTGGCGGTGCTCGGCGTCGTCACGGTCCTGCTGGGTGTGTGGGTCACCCCGCTGGCACGGCTCGCGGAGCGCGCGACATCGATCAGTGCGGGAGCGTCGTTGCACATCGAAGCCGCGTATCACCTTGATCTTCGCGCCGAGAACGTGATGGCGCTCGCGACGTGGGCGGCCGGAACAGGGCTGGTCCTCTCGGAGCGGCTCTGGCGCCCCGCCGCGCTCGCCGTGGCGCAGGTTGGCGCCAGACTGGGGCCGGAGCGAATCTACTTTTCATCACTTTCCGCGCTGGATGCGGTCTCGAACGCCCTTCACCGGATCGAGGTCCGTGACCTTCGGAGCAGGATTTCGACAATCCTGCTGCCCGCCGGGGCTCTGGTGCTCCTGGCCGTGATCGTGACGCCCAACAGCGACGAGTTCGCGACCGGCGCGATGGGGCAGGATGACATCCCCGTCATCATGATGCTGCTCGTCACGGCGGCGGCGGCGATCGCCGTCTCGGTTCCCCGAGATCACCTGCAGATCGTCCTTTCCATGTCGTGCGTCGGGTTCGGGCTTGCCACGATCTACGCCTTCATGGGCGCCCCTGACGTGGCGCTCGTGGCCGTGCTGGTGGAGACAGTCCTCTCGCTGTTCTTCATCGGGATGCTGCTCCTGATGCCGAGGGCGATTCTCCGCTATGAAACGAATGTCGGCGCCGAGGCCAACAAGGTCCGGCGCGACGCCGTGCTGGGCATCGTCTCCGCGATCACCGCCTTCTTTGTGGTGTGGGGCACGCTCTCCCGGCCCGCTTCGTCCACGGAATTGATCGACGGCTACGAAGAACTCACCCCGTTGGCCCACGGCAGGGACGTCGTGACCGTGATCCTCGCCGATTTCCGGGGCTTCGACACGCTCGGCGAGATCTGCGTGATCGCGATGGTTTTGCTTGGGGTGCTCAGCCTGATTCGCAAGGGACGGCTCCGATGACGACCGTGATGACGCGCATCGTCGCCCGCATCCTGCTCCTGCCGACCTTCCTGATCGCGCTCGCGGTCATGATCAAGGGGTATGCCGATATCGGCGATGGCTTCTCTGCCGGAGTCATTGCCTCGCTCGGCGTCATCCTCCAGGGCGTCGCCTTTGGACCCGACGAATTCGATCGTCTCCCGCTCGTGCGGTTTGCGCCGCTGGCGCCACTGGTCGGGGTTGCGCTTGCCCTGGGCGTGGCGTTTGGCCCCGTCCTCGCCGGCAAGCCCATCCTGAGCCACTGGCCGCCCCCGGGCGAGGAGGTCGTCCATTTCGGAACACTCGAGCTCTTCACGCCACTGCTGTTCGACATCGGGGTATTCCTGATCGTGTTCGGGTTCTGCGTCGGTTCGGTCGGCGCCATTGCCCGCGCCATCGAACGGGTAGAGCGCGAGCGACTCGTCGCCGAGATGAACCCCGACCTACACGCGCCTTCCGTGAAGGGGACGCGAACATGATCCTGCTCCTCTCACTCGTGGTCGCTCTCATGTTCGGCTCCGGTGCCTACCTGATGCTCCAGCGGGATCTGGTCCGGGTGATCACCGGCATGATCCTGATCGGCAACGCCGCCAATCTCTTTATCATGGCGACTGGCCTCCGGCGGGGTGATGCACCGGTTCTCCCCGCCGACGGAGCCTTGAGCGACCCGCTCGTGCAGGCGATGACGCTGACCGCGATCGTGATCGGCTTTGGGGTCGCGGCCCTTGGCCTCAGCCTTGTCTATCGCGTCTACGATTCGCATCTCTCGCTCGATCTGCGCCAGCTTTCGGAGGCCGAGAGCCAGCAATCCGAGGTCGACGACCTTCGTGAGCGCGAGATCGATCCGGAAATCCTCGATCCGGCTGTCCTGGGGCTCCCCGGCACGGAGCGCGTCGGCAGCCAGCCGGCAGAGGTTGTCACCACATGATCGCCCTGCCCCTCGCCATCGTTTGGTTCGGAGCAATCCTCCTCGCCGCGCTTGACGGCACGCGCCGGGGCGTTGGCTATCTGGCGGTTGCAATCCTCGCCGACGCACTGGTGGCCAACGTGGTGCTTGCGGTCGACGTTTACCAGCACGGCGACCGCGACATGGCGATCGGGGGCTGGGAACCGGGTATCGGGATCGCCCTGCGCGTCGACATGCTGGGGATCGTGTTCTCGATGCTTTCGCTCCTCGTACTGCTGTGCGCGCTCTGGTTCGAAGTCTCGCGCGATGTCCGGGCCAGGATCTTCCCTTCGCTGGTCCTGTTCATGGCCGTTGGACTGACCGGGCTTTGCTTCACCGGAGATATTTTCAACTTTTACGTCTTCTTCGAGATTTCGATGATTTCGGCCTACGTCATGGCGAGTTATGGTGAAACGCCGCGCCAGTTCCGGGCGGCGCTGATCTTCATCGTCGTCAACCTCCTGGGATCCGTGTTCTTCCTGATCGGAATTGCCGCGATCTACCACACCACCGGCTGGCTCGACATGGAGCGGATTGCCGAGCGGATGCCGGTCGTCGCGGAGAATCCCGCGATACTCTCCTCCACCATCATCTTCGTTGCGTTTGGGATCAAGCTTGGGTTGTTCCCGTTTCACTTCTGGCTGCCCGCCGTCTACACCGGCACCCGGCCTGCTGTCGCCGCGATCCTCAGCGGCGCGCTGGCGAACATCGGCTCGTACGGCTTGCTCCGGTTCGGCGCCGATCTCTTCCCGCGCGAGCTAAGCGAGGGGGCACCGGTCCTGATCACGCTTGGCGCGATCAGCATCCTTTACGGCGGCGTGCAGGCGATCGCCCGCCAGACACCGAACGAGGTGCTGGCCTACTCCGCGATCGGTCAGGTCGGCTACATCCTGATTGCGATCAGCATCGGGGGCCAGGCCGGATACGCCGCCGCCATTCTCTACGCGGTTCTCAACGGCCTGAACAACGCGCTCCTGTTTCTCTCGGTCAGTCTCCGCGGCTGGGTGGCTGGAGCGGCGTTCGCGGTCGGTGCCTTCAGCGTGGCCGGCGTTCCGCCAGCGGGCGGCTTCTTCGGCAAGCTGACGCTGTTCCAGATCGGGATCGCCGACGATGGGCCGGTACTCGTCGCGCTGATCTTCCTGGGGGGAGCGCTCTCCTTCGTCTACATGTTCCAGCTCTACCGCCGGCGGTTCTGGACCACCGAGGAGGCGGACGAGTCTTCGACGGTCGGAGCGCTGGGGCTGGTCGCCGCGCTTGCGCTGATCCTGATCGGGATCGGGCTCTGGCCCGAGCCGCTGATCGAGCTCACGACACGGGCGTCGCAAGTGCTCCCGGAGCGGGTGCCGTGATCTACACGATCGTGATCGCGCTGGCCCTGACGCTGATCTACGCGCTGATGCTGGCGAGCTTCGCCTGGCCGGATCTTGTGACGGGAGCCGCGCTTTCGATCTCGCTCATGGTCGTTTACCGCAAGACGTTGTTCCCGGTGAGGCCGAGCGGGGAGTACGTGCTGCACATCCTCGTGTACCTGCCGAAGCTCATTGCAATGCTGGTCGCGGACATCGTCAAGGGTACCTGGCAGGTCACGACCTTCGTGGTCGGGCTCAGGAAGCTCGACAATCCCGGGGTGGTGAGGATTCCGCTGGGGAACCACTCCCGCCCCGGAATCGGCATCGTCGGGCTGTTCATCACCCTCTCTCCCGGATCGTTCCTAATCGACATCGATTGGGACGCGCGAGAGATGCTGGTGCATGTCATCGATGCCAGCAACCCCGACACCACGCGCGCCGACGCCGAGAAGTACTATCGGCTCTGGGAATACGGTAGCCACATGCCCGCTCCGATAGACAGGCCGGCGGAAGGGAACGGTGCCTCCTGATGCACGACTTCGTGTTCTACGGCGCCATGATCTGGATGACGGGGTTGCTCGGTGTGAGCATCGTCCTCGTGATTCGCGCGACCTCTGCCCTTGTCCGCATTCTCGCGCTCGATACGGTGACGCTGGTCCTGGTGGCGCTGCTCATTCTCTATTCGACAACGGCCGAAAGCTCGTTTTATCTCGACGCGGCGTTGATCCTGGCGTTGCTGTCATTCCTGTCATCCGTTGCCGCCGCCCGGTATCACAGTGAAGGGCGCATCTTCTGATGCTCGCCTTCGTGTTCGACGCGCTCGTCATCCTCGGCGTCGTGGTGATGACCCTTGGGATCATCGGCATCATCCGGATGCCCGATCTTTTCACCAAACTCCATGCCGCCAGCAAGTCGGTATTTCTGGGGGTGATCATCCTGGCCATTTCCGGAATGGTCGTTGCCGACGGGCCGATCGTCGCCCGGCTGATCCTGATCTCGCTGATGCTGCTCGTGACCACACCGGTTGCCTCGCACGTTATCGGACGCGCGGGCAGCCTCGTCCTTGAGCGGGTGGACGCAACCGGGGCGACGGAAGACGCTGGTCGTCGTTCCTCGCCGGATGGACGTGCGGTCGGCATGATCGATGTCGAATCTTCTCCGCTGACCGACAAGAGGGCCTGACCTTGTTCCAAACCACATCGAGCATGATGCCGCACACGCGAGACATGACATCGTTCCGCCCCGTGGTGTACCGCGATGGGTACCTGCCGATCGAGGACCACGGTCTGATCGGCGATGGCACGACGGCGGCACTTGTTGGGGTCGACGGCACCATCAGCTGGCTCTGCCTGCCCCGGTTCGACTCGATGCCGGTCTTCTGCTCGATTCTCGATCGCCGGATCGGCGGCGCCTTCCGGGTTGATGTGGGCACGGTCCTCGGGGCCCGCCATCGCTACCTGGGGGACACCGCGATCCTCATCACCGAACTGCAAACGGCCGCCGGGATCGTCCGTATCACTGATCTCATGCCCCTTCGCGACAATGCCAACCTCGGGCAGGAGGGAATCCCGAGTACCGGAGAACTGCTGCGCTGCGTCGAGGTCGTGGAGGGCGTCGCGGACTTAACAGTCCGGGTCGATGTCCGCGGCGGAAGCGATCCGGAGCGTGGCACGAACGGGATTCGGATGCGGCCACGGCGCTTCCCCGATCTGGAGCTCGAGCTTGAGTCGTCTCAGGCGCTCGACGGCGCCGGCGGTAGCTGGCATCTCGAACGCGGTGAGTCGGTCACCTTTTGTCTGCGCTGGAACGGCGGGGTGGGAGCCTCCTCGGTCGATGCCCCGGTCGCGGCGGTCGTCAACACGACCGAGGGCTGGCTGGGCTGGCTAAGGGACTTTCATTATCTCGGACCACAACGCGATCTCGTACGCCGGTCGGCGATCACGATCAAGCTGCTCGATTACCTGCCCAACGGTTCCCTGATCGCCGCGCCTACCTCGTCGCTCCCGGAGCGGATCGGCGGCGAGCGGAACTGGGACTACCGGTATGCGTGGGTCCGCGACGGGTCATTCGCCGTCAGCTCGCTGCGGCGGATCGGGTTGGAAGTCGAGGCCGACCAATTTCTGCGGTGGGCACTCGGGCTCTGCAAGCAAGGGCACGTCAGCGTCATGTACACCCTTGACGGCCATACGACGATCGAAGAGGTTCTTGATCCCGAACTGGAGGGATACCGCAAATCGGGACCGGTTCGCTGGGGCAACGCCGCATCGGAGCAGGTGCAGCACGATGTCTTCGGTGAACTGGTCGATCTTGCGTACCAGTCGACAACCCGTGGCGCCGAGCTGGACCACCAGCTATGGTCCCAGGTGCGGGATCTAATCGAAAGGGCGGGCGAGGTCTGGAACAAACCGGATCAAGGGATCTGGGAAGTCCGATCGGCGGGAAAGGTCCAAACGTATTCCGCCGGTATCTGCCATGTCGCGCTCGACCGGGGCGCGCGGCTCGCGTCGCGGTACGGAAACACCGCGGACAATCGCCGCTGGCGTCAGTTGGCCGCAACGATCCAGCAGGCGATCCTCACCGAAGCGTGGTCCGAGGAGGGTCAGTATCTCGGCCAGGGACTCGGAGGTGGGCATCTCGACGCGGCCTTGCTCGGGTTGCCGATCCGCCGCGTGATCGCGGCCGATCACCCGCGGATGGTGGCCACGACGGAAGCGATCGCGCGGGAGCTTGGTGCGGGAGGGAGCCTGCTCTACCGCTACCTGCCCGAGCGATCGCCCGATGGCCTGGAGGGGGACGAAGGGGCATTCCTGCTTTGCTCGTTCTGGATGATCGATAATCTCGTGCTGCAGGGCAGGATCGCGGAAGCGCAGGAGCAGTTCGACGAGATGTGCTCCCGCGCGAACACGCTCGGTCTCCTGCCGGAAGAGATCGATCCCGGGACGGGCCGGTTCCTTGGCAACTTTCCGCAGGCCTTCAGCCATCTGGGCCTGATCACCAGTGGGGTGGGTCTCTGGCGCGCTGGCGTCGACGAGCATGGCAACCACGAACGCCTCCAGGGGTGATTCACCTCCCCACGTTCCCGGATCGCGTACCGGTTGGGAATCGGTGCGATCCGGTGGTCACTCAGGTCGGTGCGACGCTCTTGTCGCGGTAGATCGGAACGCCCTCGATCGTGACATCGAGGTCATAGAACTCTCCGACCTCATCCCAGAAGGCACGGCTGTTGTCAGCGAATGGTCCCGGCTGGCGAGTGCCGACGATGTACTCCGGACGACCGGGGCTCCGGATGATCGTGATCAGGTCGGAGTACGAGCTGGGGATGCCTCGCAGTTCCTGATCGTAGAGATGACGGTAGGCCGGCAGGCGGTCGGCGATGTAGTAGATCGACGCCTGATCGAACGCAACGTAGATCCTGGCTCCTGGCTCCGTCTGCTGCTGGAGATACCGCGCGACCGCTTCCTGAGCCGGGATCCCCGGATGGTCGAACAGGTTTTGCGCCATGTCTTCCGGCGTCCCGAGCGCCAGTACCCAGTAAGGCCCGACGAGCAGGGCGAGCAGAAGTGGAGCGACGCGCCGCCGTGCCACGCGGGAGAGCGTTGGCCAAACGCGATCGAACGCGGCGGCGAGCCAGATCGCGAGCGGAGCGGTGAGCTGGATCAGGTAATGGGACCACCAGTCTCCGCCAATGCTGATCCCGAGGATGCTGGCCGCGAGCCACAGCCGCAGCAGCAACCAGCGCTGGGCCTGCGTGTGTCCCATCTCCTTCGTTCGCCGCATGATCCGCAACATCGAGGCGGGTCGAGGCCATCCTGGCCAATGCAGGATTCGGTACCGGGCGGAATCCCCATCCCGCGAGATCCTGAGCCGGTGCCGATGGAGGAGCGCAACCATCACCAGGATCAGGGCGATCACGTTCCAGCTCCGGCCGATCAGGCGGACAATCGCCGCGATGTGGTGCTCCAGGCCGACCGTCGCAGCGCTCTGGGCGGTGAGGCGATAGGTCACCGTCGCGTAAATGAAGTCGTTCCAGCCGAGGTACCAGCCGTGGATCAGGGAAAGGATCGCGACGATCGCGACGCCTCCGGAGACCTGTAGCGTGCGCCGGACGAGGACTCGACGGTCGATGTCGCTCTCGGGACGGCGGGTGCCGCACATCCAGATGTAGGCGATCGCGACGAGATACATCACCGCGCCCGAAGGCTTGAGCGACGACGCGATGCCGATCAGCACCCCGATCGCGACGAGTTGCCCGCCGCTCCAGCCGGTAGCCCCGACGCGGTAGAGCCAGAGCGCGACGAGCGCCGCCGGTGCGCCCATGAAGATTTCCGCGTTTGCCGTGTATCCCTCGAGTGCAGGGGACGCGGACAGCAGCGCAAAGACGAACGCCGCGACGATGCCGGCGCGAGGGGAGACCAGGGCCCGCGTCAGGCCCCAGACCGCCGCGGTGGTCAGTGCGGCGGCGATCCAGGCCGCGAAGCGAAGGGCGATCGTGCCGCTCCCGAGGAGATCGAAGATCCCGGCGTAGACGAAGAAGATGCCCTGGGGACGGCTGATCCAAAGATCGTCGTACAGGACACCCGTCCCGTTGACCCAACCGCGAGTTGCGTAGGCATACCCGCCTTCGTCGGCCACCATTGGAATCCGGAAGAATGGGATCCGCACCGCAAGCCCGAGCAGGATCGCCACCGTGAGCCACAACCACTCTGTCGCGGTCACGCCGCGATCGGGCGGGGCATTCGGGCTGGAATGTGCTGGGGCGCGATCCAAGCCGGGATGCTCCGATCTCGTGGCAAGAGCCGTTGCGTGATCGTGGGTAGGGATCGTCAGGCGCATGGGAGCCATAGTACCCGCCTGCTGGCTACGCCAGACCCCGGCTCCTCCGTCGAATCCGTCGCCCCGCCGGACTCCGGTGCCTCCGGTCAGGAGTGCCGGACCCGATGTAGTGGGCCGAACGGCCCTGACGCCGCGTTTCCACCGATGGCGTTCATGGTGTACATTCAATAGCATCGCATCACCGGTTGGTTTGGCAGCAGGGCTGTTTCCGGATACGATTGGATGCCCACTCTGCCCTCTCACTCGTGGCTGAACGAGCGTGGCCAAGGTGGATATCACGTCGCCATGGCGACCCCGGCCGAACCATGTGCGTCGCGTGAAAGGCGCCCGGCATGGCAGGCAAGCGGCCGGTTTCCGATGCGCGTCGAGCACTTCTTCCCCGCAGCAAGGTGTGTCGCTTTCCTGAACGCAAAACGAACGTGATACGTGTCGCCTGGAGATTGGCGATCGTCGGCACTCGGTCCACGGATGCGTCGCACCGTGGGCGTGAATCGAAAGGGAAGGATTAACGATGACTTCAACGGCCAGGGAGACTCGGGAATCCGTGCCGCGTATAAGTTCAGGACCACCTGCCTGGAGCGCGCCGCGTTTGTGGCTTGTGTCGTTGCTGTTGCTGTCCTTTCTGGTGGGGGTGCCGACGGTTCAGGGACAGGACGAGACACCCACTCAGGAGAGCGAGACGCCCGACACCGAGTTGCCGGCCAGCAACAGCCAGGCCGACGAGGACGACGAAACGCCCCCCGCGAGTGATCCGGGTACACCGGAAAACGCTGAAACGCCCCCGGCCACGCGTGCACCCGATGAACAAGCGAATTCCGATTCCTCGGCGCAGTCGTCGGCTCCGCTTTCCGGCACCAGCCCCGGGAGCCCAGCCGTCTTGGCACAAGGGCTCGCGTTCCAGAGCGGTGGCCAGGTGGTGTGGCAGGTACGTGGCATCGATCTGCCGGACTTCGCGAGCGCCCAGCCTGAGGTCTCCAACGCCGCGATCATTCTCCAGCGCGACGGATCGTCGATCGTTCGCAATGATGTGACCGCGAAACGGGCGCTGCTGGACACCGGGGAAGCCTACTTCAAGGCGGCGGAGGACCTATACACGACGGGCGCCCAAGGTGACGATTCGACCATCTGGGTTTTCGAGGTCGTCGATCAAGCCAGCGTCGCCGACGATGCGTTCTACGAGAGCCCGGTGGTCGAGGATTACGCCGAGGGCACGTACGATCTTCAGTTGATCCGGTTTGTGCTCCAGCCAGACGAGGATGTCGCCGTGCCGCCACATACGGGGACGGCACTGGTCATGGCGACGCAGGGCGAGATCGAGGTCGAGGACGACCGGGGTCCCAACCTCCTTGGCGTCGAGGACAATGGCCAGGGACAGGGCCAGCTCACGACCGGAGGCGGCACGGTTCTCAACGCGTCCGACGAGCCCGCCGAGTTCGTGTTCGTCCACTTCGGCGCCAGTGTCGACGACTCCAGCAGCGGCGAGCCAAGCGCGGCTCCGGCTGCCACGGAGGAGCCGAGCACGGATACGACGACACCGGCCGCCGAGACCACCCAACCGGCCGCGGCGAGTGGCGACGATGCGGAGGCCGTCGCCACCGAAGCTCCGGCTCCACCGGCGGCAAACTCGGATGGAACCTTCCGGACCAGCATCAACATCACGGCGCAGACAGACCTTACCGTCACGGTGACGGTCGACGGCGTCCTTGCGTTTGACGGGCCGATCCCGGCCGGCAACAGCTCCGGGCCCATCGTCGGGTCGGTCTTCGAGGTCACGACATCGTCTGGCGTGAACACGCAGTTCACCAATGCGTGTGGCGAGCAGTTCGTGATGGGATACGGGGAGGGCGAGGAGTCGTACACCCTAACGGCGGACGCCAGTTCCTGCGCTCCGTAGGGGGGTAAAAAGGGTGGATAGCGACGACAAGCCGCCATCCACCCTTTTTGCAAGAACAGCCCTCGCCGATCACCCGAAATCAGTCATACGAGACACACGCAGTTGGTGCGACGATCGTGGTGGGCGATACCGTCCGGACCCACGTGTTGGGGATGGTGGTCGCATGCCCAGTATCGCCCGAACGTGTTCAGGAGCGGATGCACCATTTGGGCCTCGCGCAGGTCAGGCCAAGCCGACGAGCTCGCCCGCCGGTACGAGATGCCCTTCGGCGATCGCCGCTTCTACCTGTTCGGCGAACGCGCTGATCTCCCGCCCGCGATCGTCGCGCAGCGTCACGTGAAGGAGACCCAGTCGATCCTTGACAAGGCGGGTCACGACAAGCGATCCGGTGATTGACGTTCCGAAATGTTCCGCCGAGGCAAGCTGCTGGCCGGGCGCGAGATACGTCTTGAAATCGTTGGTGGGATCGAGCATCGGATACATGGTGAGTTCTCCATAGCGATGATCACGCGGCGTTGCGTGCGAAAGCCGGACCGTGATTCTGCCCAAAGCAAAACGTGATCCGGTCCCGGCGGCCATCGGTGGCCTTGAAACCTCACCGATCGAAACTGGACGCCTTTACCTGCCAGACAATCGTGAGATATTTCACATTCTAAATACGTCGAGTAGCTGAGGTTGTCAAGAGCCGCGCTGCCATCTATGGATCAGAACGCACGGCTTTTCGATGACGTTTCTCCCGCCATACGTGCCGCTGCCACCCCGCATGGCCGGTTCCGCTCTCCTGCTCACCACCGGCCGATTGATGCCTGTGCGACACTGCTGCACGGCACCAGTCGGTTCTGCCTGCGCGTGCGGAACCGCCCGGAGTAGAATTGGGTATGACGCTGCCGAAGAGCGCCGATCCTCGTCGCACCTCCTGACACATCATCCGTCCGGATCCCGAGATTGCCACACCCTGTCGTCGGCCCCGCGCACCATGGTGCGCTGTCCCATATCGCGGAACGGTGGAGGACCCCAGTACAACGATGCTCAATCAACCCAAGCCCACCGCGGTTGCGGAGTTCGATGGCATCAAGGCTCGGATCAACGACTACGTCGCGTTGACCAAGCCGGGGATCCTGACCCTCCTGCTCGTTACTACCCTGGGCGCCATGCTCGTCGCCGAGCGGGGGTTCCCCAGCTTTGCGCTCGTGCTCGTGGCGATGATCGGTGGAACGCTGACGGCGGGGGGCGCGAACGTCATTAACTGCTTCATCGACCGTGACATCGACGCATTGATGCCTCGTACCCGCAAGCGAGCGACCGCCAATGGCCGCATCTCGCCATCGTCTGCGCTTGCTTTCGGCATCGCCCTGACTCTGGCTGGCGTGCTGGTCCTTGGGCTCGGCGCGAACTGGCTGGCGGCCGGATTGGCACTGCTGGGAAATCTCTACTACGTCTTCGTCTATACCCTTTGGTTGAAGCGAACGACACCGCACAACATCGTCCTCGGGGGGGCGGCCGGCTCCATTCCACCCCTGGTGGGCTGGGCGGCGGTCACCGGCACGCTTTCGGCCCCCGCCTGGATTTTGTTTGCGATCATCTTCTACTGGACACCGCCGCACTTCTGGGCGCTGGCACTCCTGAAGCAGGGAGAGTACGGCCGAGCAAACGTGCCGATGCTGCCGGTGGTGGCCGGGGAGGAGGAGACGCGCCGGCAGATCTTCCTCTACACGATCCTGCTGACGGCGGTCACGCTGCTGCTGGTGCCGTTCGGGATGAGCTGGCTCTACCTGATCGGCGCGGTTTCCCTCGGTGGATACTTCCTGTGGATGGCCTGGCAACTGCTGCAGGACCCGAGCAAGGCCCTGGCCCGGAAGACATTCTTCTATTCCCTGTGGTATCTCGCCGGGCTCTTCGCGGTCATGGTCTCGGATCGTTTGATTCTCGGCTGATCGCTCTTCGAGGTGCCGGGCGCGGTCGCTGGTACTCCGGAGAGCGATGTTCGGCGTCGCGCCACCGGGACGGCACCGACGCCATTAGCGGGCCGTCCCGGCAGAATTGGCACTACTTCCTGCTCGGCAAGCCTCAACTCTGCGTCCTGTGATCAGGCGCT